>CATOKN010000126.1 GCA_951800425.1 uncultured Lachnospiraceae bacterium | reverse complement strand
CCCATATACATTGGAGCAACGTCGCCCTCATTGAAGCAGATGACGATATTTCCATCCTGATTTAAGTAAAAGGAAGTTTCGTCCGTAATCGTTTCAAAATTCCATTCCGGAATATCTTCATTGTCGACCCAGTAAAAAATATTTTCATCTTTTTCCATTTGCTGTTTCATTTGTTCTTTTATATTTTCACTGATGGGAGTCATATAATCCGCATTTTCTGTGAAAAGATCTTTTAAAGCGATTCTCTTTCCTGTTTTTAAATCAATGGTGTAAAAATAATCCCATTCCGCTCCGCTTCCGGATCCCTGGTAACAAATTAATTTTAATGTAAAGTAATCGTCCGTCGTTGCAATCGTTTCATGGTCGATGACAACGCTCTGATAATCTTCTTTATCTTTTGCTCTTTCTTTAAACTCCGCAATAATATCATTTGTAATTTTTTCAATTTCCGCATTGATTTCCTCAGCCGTTTTTTTCAGGTTCTGCTGAGTTTCATTTTCTGTTCCATCCGCTGTTTCGGTCTGTTCGGGAATAATTTCCGGAACTTCAATATTTGCGCTGTGCCTGTCGTCTTCATATTTATAATCACGGAACGTCACAACCTCCACCAGCTTTCCAAAAACCGGGATGTTGCTCATGGCGTAGGCCGCTTCTTTTGAAACATTTGGGATGAGAATCAAAGCCGTTGCCGCTGCTGCGGCAGCAGCTTTCCATGCAATGTGACGTCCGCCTTTGGCCAATTTATCTTTTTTTGCTTTTTCTATATTTTTTTTCATAAGATCCACCTGTTCTTTCGACATTTTAATCTGCTCATAATCCTTTTTTAGGTTTTCTAATTTTTTATTATCCATAATATTCCCTCCAAAGATATTGTTTTGCGCCTATTCCCATTGCCATGCGTCGGTAAGCTCAAGCCTTAGCTTTTTCAGTCCCCGATAGAGACGGCTTTTTATGGTGTTTATATTTTCTTCCAGAATTTCCGCAATTTCTTCAAACGTCAAATCTTCAAAATATTTCAGTTCAATGACGGCTTTATCTTTCGGCGGCAGTTCATTCAGCGCGCGCTTTAAATCAAGGTCTTCATAATGGTCTTCTCTGCCAGATTCTTCGGTTACTTCATCCAGAGAAAGACAGGCTTCTTTTTTTACAAAACCAAAAATTTCATTCAGCATAATCCGATAAACCCAGGTTTCTGCAAATTCATCCTTTCTTAAAGCGTCGCTGTTTAAAATTGCTTTATAAGCTCCGTTTTGCACAATATCCGCAGAGTCGTCTTTGTTATGCACATAGCTGTAAGCCAGACGAAAATAACGGTTGTAATTCTCCGTTAAAATTTGTTCTATCTTTTGTTCTTTTTTATCCTTTCCCGGGAAAAACATAGGATAGTTGCACCTCCTTTGTTGATTTCTATAAGATTAGATGATTCTTACGTGGAAAAAGTTTCATTTATTTTAATATTTTTCTATTTTGTTTGATACCAGAATGAGGAAAAAGTATTGATGAATAAATTTATATCATTTTCAGCCTTATCGCAGAGCAGGGCTGATTTTATAAAAAGACATTTCTTCTGGATATTCCTTTCTGTTACTTTAAAATATTCTCGATATGCCTGTACAATTGAAAAATCCTGTGATAAAATTTTTTCATCAAAACATGTGGGAGGAAGAGTATGAATAAAAAGAAACTTTTATTTTTGGGATTGCTGGCGGCTGTTTCAATTTCTGCGGCGTCATGCGGAAAGACTTTGTCTGATGACGGAGACGATTCTGTAAAAACAGAGGAAAATACGGAGCTTGTATTAAATAATGAAGCTGATTCAGAGGTTTTGGATGTGCCGGAGGAAACAGAGTCAAAAGAAGAAGTCGTTCACAGCATCGGTGAATCTGTTGTGTTAAATGATTGGGAAATTGCGATTACCGACGTAAAAGTTGTGGAATCTGTTTCTTCAGATTATATGATATACGAGCCAAAAGAAGAAGGAAATAAGTTCGCCCAGTTGTTTGTAACCGTTCAAAATAAAGGAAAAGAGTCGGACAGATTTTTGCCCTCCTTTGGTTATAACGACGATGTATTTGTAAAACTGTATTATGGAGACGGATATGAGTTTTCCGCAACGCAGCTTTTGGGATATGACAACGATCTGCATGATTCGACAATCAATCCTCTGTCCTCGCAGTCAGGAGAAGTAGCGTTTGAAATTCCGGAATCTGTGGCGTCTGCTTCAGACGAAGTTATTATAAAATTTATTGCCGGAGAAGATTCGATTAGCTTCAAAATCAGATAGCAGACAGCAACAGATATTTTCAGGCATGAATATTTTGCGAAACGTCAGGCGTTTTATTTTATAAACAGGCTTCTCAGTTTTTTACTGTGAAGCCTGTTTTTCATAGTATAAAAATACATTTTAACAGAATAATTTTAATTTTATACTTGTTTTTATGCATAAAGATGGTACAATAAATAATATTTGTGGAAAAAGGAAGGAGTATTACGATGAAAAAAGCAGCAATCGCATTATTATTTACTTTGACATTGGCATTTGCCGGATGCGGTGATAAGGAGGAAAGCACAAACACCACGACGAAACAGACGGAACAGACGGGCACGGAAACAGGGGATGGCGTTCAGGGAGATTTGGAGGGGGAAGGACCTCTTGTAGACGGTGTATTAAATGTAGGAACGAACGCGGAATTTCCCCCGTTTGAATTTGTAGGAGACGATGGAGAGCCGGACGGATTTGACATGGCTCTGATCAAAGCTATTGGTGAAAAATTAGGCGTGGAAGTCGCGGTAGAAAATATGGAATTTGATTCTCTGGTTGCTTCCATTGGCAGCAAAATCGACGTGGCAATCGCAGGTATGACGATTACGGACGAGCGTAAAAATATGGTAGATTTTTCAGATGAGTATTACGAAGCGGTGCAGTATGTAATTGTTCCGGCAGATTCCGAAATTGCTTCCGCAAAAGATCTGGAGGGAAAAAACATTGGCGTTCAGCTTGGCACAACGGGAGACTTTATTGTAGAAGGTATCACAGACGCAACAGCGGCGCAGTACAATAAGGCCGTAGACGCAGTCAATGATTTAAGAAACGGAAGAGTAGACGCTGTTATCATTGATAAAAATCCGGCTCAGGTATTTGGCGAGCAGTTTAAAGATGAAGTAAAATTATACGACGGAGAAAGCCCGGAATTTGGATTTGAAAAAGAATATTATGCAATTGCTCTTCCCAAAGGCGATGAAGAACTTGCAAAATCTGTAAATGACGCGCTTGCGGAGCTGAAAGCAGACGGAACTTTTGACGATCTGGTAACACAGTACATAGGAAACTAAAAGAAGCCTGGAATGGAGAAAATCAATGAATGAATGGTTTGCAGATGTAGCGTATAAATTCCAGATTGCTTTTCTGGAGGGCGATCGATGGAAGCTTTATCTGAGCGGGCTTGGCGTTACGCTTCAGGTTGCCGTTTTTGCGGCGGTTCTGGGCGTGGCCATTGGTACGATTGTGGCATTGATGAAGCTGTCTGTCAGAAAAAATGGAAAGCGTTCCGTATTTTCAGTTATCGCTCAGATTTATATTGATATAATTCGCGGCACTCCGTCCGTTCTGCAGCTTTTGATTATGTGGTTTATCGTAATGAAAGGAAGCAAAAACGGAGCTTTGATTGCAATTTTAACCTTTGGCATCAACAGCGGCGCTTACGTGTCTGAGATTATGCGCGCGGGAATTTTGGCAGTCGACCATGGGCAGATGGAAGCGGGACGTTCCCTTGGACTTTCCAAAGGGCAGACCATGCGTTATATTATTCTGCCCCAGGCAATCAAAAACGTGCTGCCTCCAATTGGAAATGAATTTATCGTTTTGCTGAAAGAGACTGCAATTGTCGGCTACGTCAGCCTTTCTGATTTGACCAGAACCGCAAGCCAGGTTTCTTCCAGGACTTTTGAAGCATTTATGCCGTTAATTGGCGCGGCCATTATCTATTTTATCATTATTAAAATACTGAGCAAGTTGATTGAAAAATTGGAGAGGAGGCTGCGCAAAGGTGATCACCGTTAGAAATCTGCATAAGTCCTTTGGCAAAGTTGAAGTACTAAAAGGCATTGACTATTATGTAGAAAAGGGAGAAAAAATTGTTATAGTCGGCCCCTCCGGTTCCGGAAAAAGTACGTTTCTGCGCTGTTTGAATCTTTTGGAGCAGCCGACAAGCGGAGAAATCTGGTTTGACGGCGAATTGATTACGGATCCAAGAACAAACATCAACAAGATCAGGGAACATATGGGAATGGTATTTCAGAACTTTAATTTGTTTAACAACCTTACCATTATGGGCAATATTACGCTGGCTCCCGTCAAGTTAAAGCTGATGAGTCAGGAAGAGGCCAATGAAACAGCGTTAAAGCTTTTAAAAAGAGTAAATTTAACAGAAAAAGCAGACGCTTATCCATCGCAGCTTTCCGGAGGACAGCGGCAGAGAATTGCCATCGTCCGTTCTCTTGCAATGAATCCGAAAGTCATGCTTTTTGACGAGCCGACGTCGGCGCTGGATCCGGAAATGGTCGGGGAAGTGTTAGACGTTATGAAAGAGCTTGCGGAAAGCGGCATGACAATGGTTGTAGTAACGCATGAAATGGGATTTGCAAGGGAAGTCGGCAGTAAAGTTCTGTTTGTGGACGAAGGAATTATTATGGAAGAAAATACGCCGTCAGAATTTTTTGCAAATCCAAAAAATCCAAGACTTAAGGATTTTCTTTCAAAAATATTATAGAGAATGTAAAACGGGAGGATGTCTGGTACAGCTCCCGTTTTTATATGTTTCAACTGTTTTTATGAGTCTTTTCTTTAAAACTTGTAATCGGCAGAAAAATAAGGTATTCTGTTATGGGTATACGAAAGGAATATAAATCAGGTTTATGAAATCTAATGAAAATTTCAAATTTAAAAGAAGCCAATATTCGGTTTATCAAAGGATTGTTTTAGGATGCAGAGCAGATTACATATCATAAAAAAATAGTCGTTCTAAGGTTTTATTACCGAGTCATAAGCGAGGCAAGAAAAATACTTGCCGTAATGCCGCATATGGTGGCAAATAAAGCGCCGGTCAGCGTAAAACGAGTTTTTTTGATATGAACATGCATAAAATAGATGCTCATGGTATAGAAAATTGTTTCCGTGCAGCTCATCATAATAGAAGCAGAAAGACCCAGAAAGGAATCTGTACCGTGCGTTTTAAATAAATCCAAAAGAAGTCCGGTTGCTGCGGAAGAAGAAAACATTTTTACAATGGAGACGGGAATCAGATCCGCAGGGAAATGAAGCGGCCCCATAAGCTTTTTTAAAAGTTCCGAAAGAAAGTCAAAAAAACCGGACGCGCGCAAGATGCCAACGGCAGTCATCAGTCCTACCAGAGTTGGAAGTATGTCAATTACCGTAAAAAAACCGTCTTTCGCGCCTTTTAAAAAATCCTGATAAACATTCTGACGGTTTAAAAGACCATAAGCTACAATGAGAAATATGATGAAAGGAATCATAGATTCGGATAAAAATAATAAAAACCGCATATATATGCTCCAGGGTGTTTTCATTTTATTATATGATAAAATCAGATCATCCATGAAAAATAATTTAAGACAGGAGAAAAAAGATGATATATAATCATGTTCTGGACGCAATCGGCCATACGCCGATGATTCGGCTGAATCGGATGAACCGGCCGGGCAGCGCGGAAGTTCTCGTTAAATTTGAGGGACTTAACGTAGGAGGCTCCATTAAGACGCGGACGGCATATAATATGATACTGGCCGCAGAAAAAATGGGGCTGGTACATAAAGACACGATAATTGTCGAACCAACCAGCGGCAATCAGGGTATTGGCCTTGCCCTTGTGGGAGCCGTTCGGGGCTACAAAACAGTCATTATTATGCCGGATTCCGTCAGCGAAGAAAGGAGGCTTCTGGTCAAGCATTACGG
>CATOKN010000125.1 GCA_951800425.1 uncultured Lachnospiraceae bacterium | reverse complement strand
GTAATAAATCCCGCTTCGCTGACTGTGATATAGCCGTTTTCCCGAAGGTTTTTCATGGCGACGCTGATGCTTGATTTTTTAAAATTCATTTCGGTCGCAATGTCTACGGAACGCACGACAGGGAGGCGCCTGCTTAAAATTAAGATGGTTTCCAGATAATTTTCCGCCGATTCGTTTAGATTCATATCATATCCTCCCATGAAAATCTGATTTATTCTTATTATAGCATGTTTTTCCAAAAAGAAAAATGAAAAATATCTTCTTCCGGCAGTATCCATTTTGGATCCGGTGTGGTATACTAGAGCGTGTCTGAAGTTAGAACTGTAAGAAGGGAGGCGGAATATGAAGACAATATATAAGACGGATAATGGAATTCTTTCACCAAAAGAAACATTTGAGCCTGACGTTTGGATTAATCTGATTTCGCCGAATATGGAAGAGCTGACGGAAGTTGCCGGATATTATGAAATTGATATAGCGGACGTGCGGGCTGCATTGGATGAAGAGGAAAGCTCCCGCGTACAGATAGAAGACGGCTATACGCTGATACTGGTAGATATTCCCTTTGAGGAAATCCGTAACGAACAGCGCGCGTATACGACGATTCCGCTTGGCATCCTTCTGGTGCAGGATGCAATTATTACGGTTTGCAGCGATGATACGGTAATTTTAAATTATTTTTCCAATAACCGGATGCGGGGGTTTAGCACGAAAAAGAAAATGCGGTTTGTTTATCAGATTCTTTTGCGTACGGCAAATTTATACCAGGCGCTTTTGCGCGCCATAGATAAAAGAAGAAGCGAAGTGGAGAAGCGGGTCGGATCGGAAATAACAGAAGATAAGGATTTGATCAATCTGCATGAGCTTGAAACAAACCTCGTTTATTTTGCCACTTCTTTGAGCGCCAATAAAGTCGTGCTGGACAGGCTGACGCGGTATGAAAGGATTCAGCAGTATCCGGAAGATAAAGAGCTGCTGGACGACGTGATTGTAGAGAACCGCCAGGCGATTGAGATGACGAACATTTACCGGGACATTATTCATGGATCCAGAGAACTGGTTTCGACTATTATCAACAACCGCATGAACAATATCATGAAATTTTTGGCGTCGATTACGCTTGTTATGGCGATTCCAACGATTATATCGGGTATTTACGGAATGAACGTCAGCGGGAAATGGATGCCCCTGTCAACCGTTCCGCATGGATTTGCCATTATCTGTATTATCATTGGCGTTATCTGTATGCTGGCTTTGATTGTTTTGAGGCGGTTAAAGATGTTATAGGCAGAGTTGGCTGGAAAATTCCACATCTTGTAATTCACATTCTGGTATGTTAGAATAGCAGACGAAAGAGAAGGAGAGCGGATTATGACAAAAGATGTACTGGTATCGATCAACGGCCTGCAGATTACAAAGAAAAATGAAGAATCGGAACCAATTGAAGTGATTACAGCAGGAGATTATTACAAAAAGAACGATAAACATTATGTGATTTACGACGAAGTGGCAGAGGGATTTGACGGTATTACCAAAAATATTGTCAAGCTTCAGGAAAACTGCATGGACATTACGAAGCGGGGCGTTACAAACGTACATATGGTGTTTGAAAAGAACAAAAAACATATTTCCTGTTATGAAACGCCGTTTGGAAGCCTGATGCTGGGAATCAATGCCAGAAATGTCAGGATTACGGAAGAAGAAAACGATATATTTGTAGATGTGGATTATGCTCTGGAATTGAACGATACGCATTTGGCTGATTGCAAGATTAAAGTCGCCATTCAGTCGAAAGAAAGCGCGGATTTTCATATTTGCTCCTGAAACAGAAAAACAGACGAAATCAGGCTTTGCCGGAATCGTCTGTTTTTTGTATATGCTACTTTGTCTTTTCTAATTTGGAATTGAGATCATTATATTTTTGCTTTAATCTGGCGCGGAATCCTTTCTTTGCAGGAGCCGTCTTTGCGATAGAGCCGTGAAGGCCTCTGACAGAAGTCAGATAAAGTCCGCTGACGGTTGCTTTTACTTCTTTTTTTACGGGAACAGATTCGAAAATTTCCGCATCGCAGATAAGCGTGGTGATTTTGGGACCAACTTTTGCTTTGACAATCGGCACTTTGGTGCGGCGCATCAGCTTTGGCGTCTGTGCCACTACGGCTGCCGGAAGCCCGGCGTCCCTTAATTTCATCCTTTTCTTATCAATGATCAGCATAGAAACGGATTGGGCGGCTGCGGAAATCTGGGCCTG
Source organism: uncultured Lachnospiraceae bacterium (assembly GCA_951800425.1). GTDB lineage: Bacteria > Bacillota > Clostridia > Lachnospirales > Lachnospiraceae > Roseburia_B. The sequence continues at coordinate 3,753 of CATOKN010000125.1, read as the reverse complement.
CTGCTCTTCCTGTTTTTTCTGAAGACGTTTTCCTACAAAATACAATACGACGACGCCTATGACTAATATGGCAAGAATTACTAGTAAAACAATGGTAGTATTTGACACAATAGAAACCCTCCTTATCGAAATTCGCCTAATATTGTAACATTGTTTGAAAGAAAAAGCAATAAAACCTTTTATTTTCGCAATAAGTATGTTATGTTTATGTTATTGTCCGGATTTTGGAGAACAAAATAAAAATGAAGATACAAATATGAGAGGTAGAATATGAAAAGAAGATTAACGGTAATTTTCATTGCATGCATGGCAATAGCGGCCGGAGGCTGCGGAGACAAAAAGGAAAACAATGCGTCGCCTGAAGCGACGGAGCAGATGCCTGTGGACGGCACAGAGGAGGGCGTTTCTACGGCAAGCATCGACATTGCTTATCAGGTTGGTGACTATGTAACGCTGGGAGACTATTCCAATCTGGAAGTGACTTTAAACGAAGCGGACTATCAGGTGACAGAGCAGGCTGTCAATGAATATGTGGATCAGACGATTGCCTATACAAATCCTTATCAGGCTGACGAATCCAAAACCGTGATTGAAGCGGGAGACATTGTGGACGTCAATTACGTTGGAAAAAAAGACGGCGTCGCGTTTGACGGAGGAAGCGCGGAAAATCAGATTATTGACGTTTCCGAAAATAAAAATGTAACGACGGGAACCGGATATATTGATGGATTTACAGATGGACTGATTGGCGCGAAAGTCGGGGAGACGGTCGACTGTGAAGCGACGTTTCCGGACGAGTATCAGTCAGAAGAATTGAAAGGGCAGACAGTCGTATTTTCTTTTACCATCAATTCCATTGGAAGAGCAATAAAGAGAGAAGATTTGGACGACGCCTATGTGAAAGAAAATTTCCAGGCTGAAAGTGTAGATGATTTTTATGCGAACATCCGTAAAACTTTGGAGGAGCAGGCGGAAAACAGTAAGAAATCGGCGCTTCGTTCCGCGGTTGTTCAGAAGCTGACGGAAAATTGTAAAGTAAATTCGTTTCCGGAAGGGCTGGTTGAGACAAGGCTGGAGGAATATGTCAATAGCTTCCGCGACTATTACTGTTCGGACGGGACAGAACTGGAAGATTTTCTTATGAAAAATTATAATGTGTCAGAAGAGCAGTTCCGTGAGGAAAATCAGACGTATCTGGAAACAAATTTAACGCAGGAGCTAATTTTGGAAGCAATTGCAGAGAAAGAGAAAATTGCGTTTGATCAGGAAGGATATGACGCATATATTTCAGATGTTCTGACAAACGGCGGTTATGCTTCGAAAGAAGATTTGTATCAAAGCATGGGCTCAAGCGAAGAGTCCGGGGAAAAATATTTTAAGAAAGTTTATCTGGAAAACAAAGCGTGCGACATGCTTGTGGAAAATGCTACGGTAAATTATACAAAGGCTGAAGAAGATACGGAATCTGCGGTAAGTACGGAGCAATAGGAGGGAGAAAAAGATGGAACATGTTAACATACGGGATTTGTACCGGAAAAAAGAAGATTATCTTGAGAAAGAAGTTACGGTTGCGGGATGGGTCAAAAGCATACGGAGTTCCAAAAATTTTGGCTTTATCGTGGTAAACGACGGTACGTTTTTTGAACCGCTTCAGATTGTATATCATGACGGGCTTTCCAATTTTGCGGCGGTGGAAAAACTGAATGTGGGAGCCGCCATTTATGTAAAGGGCAAGCTGGTTGCTACGCCTCAGGCAAAGCAGCCGTTTGAGATTCAGGCGGATGCGGTTGAAATTGAAGGGGAATCCGCGCCGGATTATCCGCTGCAGAAAAAGCGTCATACGTTTGAGTATCTGCGTACGATTTCTCATCTGCGTCCAAGGACCAACACGTTTGAAGCGGTGTTTCGCGTGCGTTCCATTGTTGCATATGCGATTCATAAATTTTTTCAGGAAAGGGATTTTGTATACGTGCATACGCCCATTATAACCGGAAGCGACTGTGAGGGCGCGGGAGAAATGTTTCGCGTAACGACGCTGGATATGGAAGAGGTTCCGAAAACAGAGACAGGGGAAGTGGATTTTTCCGGAGATTTTTTTGGAAAATCTACAAATCTTACGGTCAGCGGCCAGTTAAACGGCGAGACTTATGCGATGGCGTTTAAAAATATCTATACGTTCGGACCGACGTTTCGCGCGGAAAATTCCAATACGACGCGTCATGCGGCAGAATTTTGGATGATTGAGCCGGAAATTGCATTTGCGGATTTAAAAGACGATATGGTTCTGGCAGAGAGCATGTTAAAATACGTGATTCAATATGTTTTGGAGCATGCGCCGGAGGAGATGCGGTTTTTCAATAATTTTGTGGACAAAGGGCTTTTGGAGCGTCTGAATCATGTGGCAAATTCGGAATTTGCGCATGTGACGTATACGGAAGCGGTGGAGATTTTAGAGAAAAACAATGATAAGTTTGATTATAAAGTTTCCTGGGGCGCAGATTTGCAGACGGAGCATGAACGCTATCTGACGGAAGAAGTATTTAAGCGTCCTGTTTTTGTGACGGATTATCCGAAAGAAATCAAAGCGTTTTACATGAAGCTGAACGAAGACGGCAAGACGGTGGCGGCCGTAGATTGTCTCGTACCGGCTATTGGAGAAATTATTGGCGGCAGTCAGAGAGAAGATGATTACGACAAGCTTTTGTCAAGAATCAAAGAAATGGGACTGGATGAGAAAGATTACGCATTTTATCTGGATTTGCGCAAATACGGTTCCGCGCGTCATGCAGGATTCGGGCTTGGCTTTGAACGTCTCGTTATGTATCTGACGGGTATGTCCAATATCCGCGACGTCGTACCTTTCCCAAGAACGGTTGGAAACTGCGAGCTGTAGGCGGAGATTTTCAAAAAGCTTCTTTACAAATGGGAAAAGGATGGAGGAAAACAATATGTTTCAGACCTTGGTTTTTTTTGGAGCGGGCGCCGTTACGTTTTTTCTGTCAAACGCGGTTTCTGGAAAAAATCCGAAAAACTGGTATATGGCAATGGCGGAGTGGTTTGCCTGTTCTGTAGTGGATCATTTTTTGGCTTTGCTGATTTTGATACCGTTGGATAAAGCTGCAATTCTTACGTACGATAACGGAGTGCAGACGGTTCAGTTTTATCTTTTGGGATACGGCTTCTTTCTTTTTACAGCAGTTGTCGTAGGTATTTTTGCCGCCATTGTGAAAAAGCGGTTTCAAATAGAAATTGAAATGGGTGATAGAAAGGATGTTGCGGCAAATGAAAAAAAGAAAAGCAGGTAAGGCGTTTTGGATGTTTTTGGGACAGATCGTTTTGTTTTTGTTTTTTCTGCTTACCTTTAGTTTGTTGTGGGGCCTTAGAAATTTTGGGAATATTGGATTTAATGAAATTATTTTTACGTTGAATATGCCGTTAAAGGGAACGTCCAATGAGTTTATGGCAAATTATTATCTGACTGCTTTGTTTCCATCCCTTTTGATTATGGCAGTGGAACTGTTGCTGGTGGTTTATCCGTTTCATCATAATTACTATTTTAAAGTGCTTTCCAAAAAACATGGAATTCGTATAAAAACTCTTCCCCTGAGGATTCCGGTTCCCTTGTTTGCAGGTATCTTGGGCGTATGGTTTTTTGTCCTTTTGCTTGCAGCGGACAGTAACTTTGGCATTTTTTCATATATAAAGTCTCAGATGGTACAGTCCGCGCTGATTGAAGAAGAGTATGCAAATCCC
>CATOKN010000124.1 GCA_951800425.1 uncultured Lachnospiraceae bacterium | reverse complement strand
GTGGAAAACGGAGAAACATTTACTTCTGACAAAACTGTTTTGTCTTCTTTTACCACACGATAACCGGAATTTACTACATCGGATTCATACTGTTCCGCCGTACTGTAGAGCATTTCCAGATAATCACGCTCCAGATAATCGTCGCTGTCAATAAACGCAATGTATTCTCCCGTCGCCTGATCCATGCCAAAATTTCTGGAATATGCCTGTCCGTGATTGGCCTGAGAAAAATACCGAATGTCCAAACTGCTTCTTTTCTGATAAGCTTCCAGAATTTCTCCCGTTCTATCCGTACTTCCGTCATTAATTACAATAATTTCCATATTTGTATGCGTCTGCTGTTCCAGCGACACAAGGCATGTAAGCAAATGACTGCCGGCATTATAAGTCGGGATAATAACGGATACTTTTTTCAACGCTTGCATAGAATCCTCCTTGCCATCCTGCTTTATATAAGGAAGAGCCAGACAAAAATCTGGCTCTTTTCTACCTGACGACCTTTAATTAAACTGAACAATCTCCGACACTTTGTCGTAGCAATTATCCCAGTCTCCGCCTGCCGGAAGGCCTGATATGCGCCCGGACAGCGTAAAGGTCTCATTTTTCTTCTTTCCTTTTAACGTCTTATTCAGCTTAAATTCCTGTATGCCCCATTTTCTGTCCGGATCATACTTCTTGCTTTTTTTCAGTTTCACATTTTTAAAAACAGCTTTTACGGTATCTCCGTTCAGCCTTGCGGATCCTTCAATCCTAAGGGCGACGTCTTGTTTCGCCATGGAGCGATTGGAAAAGCTTCCGATTTTTTTATAATCCAGATACACGGCTCCTTTTCCATTTTTCGTCATCGTCAGCATCATATGGTATGTCTTTTTAAGCTTTAAGGATTTATTGCCCGGTCTGCTGTAGCTTTGGCCGCCGGCATTGTTGGAAGCGACATTTTCTATCAAAGCCATTGCTTTTCCGGTATACGGAGCAACGGCGTATTTGTCATACTGAATCCCAAACGAAACGGCGGAAAGCGGCGTACACATCACAAGCTTTGCATGATAGCCTGTTCCGGAGCCGGACAAAGTAACGTCTGCTTCAATCGCTGCATCTGATTTTGCATTGACTATCGTAAAGCCTTTCTTTACTTTCTTTTTCTTTGCGCCGCTCCAGTCCCCATAAGTATTGGAAGTCCCGTTATAACTGCGCATCCGTACAAAATAATTTTTTCCTGGAACCAGATCCGCAATTTCCTGACTGGAAGCGCCCTTATTTACTTTTATCGTCAGAGCCTTTGAAAATTTATTATTCAGGGCATACTGCATTTCATACCCATCCGCCTGACTGTTTTTCTCAAAAGCCACATTCAAAATTCCAGGCTTTTTCGAAGTCATTTTTTTCACTTTTGGCGCGTCTATTTTCCACTGCGCGTATAAAACTACTGTTTTTCCATTATTCGCCGCCGTTATAAACTGCGCGGCGTCGGCCAGATTTGCATAAGCGCTTCCCGTTCCGTCTGCTTTGGTATTCCAGCCGGCAAATGCGGCTCCCGTTCTTGAAAAAGCATTCGCCGCCAATTTCGCCGGTACGCCGGACTCTAATTGTTGGTTCTGCATGGAACCTGTACCGCCGTTTCCGTTATACGAGATTGTCACGCGACAGGACGCTTCTCTTACAGACGCCTCTCCCGAAAAAAATACGCCGTTCTGATACCCGGCTGCAGAAAGCGGCTGTGTACAAAAAATCAATGAAAGTAAACATGCAAATGTAAAAATTTTCTTTTTCATCTTTTCTCTCCCTTTCTTTTTCACACGAATACAATTATTTTATCATGTTTTTACAGGACTGGCAAGCCAAATTTCAATCCCTTGACTCGGCCACAAGTAAAATCCCGTCGCGCAGCCGAATCTCTGCCAAATCCTCCACAATTTCATTGCTGACGCCTATCGTGCCAAACTGCTTCATAGTAAAATCTTTCAGCGGATACTTCATTCCGGACAGCGTAATCCCCGTCACTTCCGGCGTTACGGGAAGCAGTGAAATGTAGGTTCCATACTGTTCTTTCTTTGCAATGGAAAAATCATTCTGAATCATACGAATCCGGTTCTTAGCGTCTACCAGCAGAATTTCCGTATTGGTTTTCAGACCGATGCCCAAAAGCCCCACGTTTCCCAGCATATGATCGACTCTGCCTCCGGTTCCTCCCAAAATATGAATCTTTTCATACCCTCTTTTCAGCGTCTCTCTCAGCGCCGCTTCCGTATCGGTATCGTCTTTTTCCGGATTCAGGCGAATCCACGCAATATCTTTCTGCCCCTCAAAAAAACGGAGCCGATCTTTTTCCACAGAATCAAAATCCCCGACAATCAAATCCGGCCGAAGTCCTGCGTCATAAAAAAACTGCAGCCCAAAATCTACTGCAGCCATAAAATCAAATGTATACGCGTCCATATATGCGCGGAAAAATTCTGGCTCCATCCTGCCTCCGGCAATGATCAGCGCCTGTTTCATCTTTGTTCTCCTTCTGTCATGCATTTTAAAAAGCCTGTTACATTTTTTTCCACATCGCCGCGAAATACCGCGCTGCCCGCTACGATTACATTGGCCCCGGCGCTTAATACCTGATTTACGTTTTGCAGCGTTACGCCTCCGTCTGCTTCAATATCCGTCTTAAGATTTCGTTCGCGCAAAAGCTTTTTCAGGCTTCGGATTTTATCCAGCGTATAAGGAATCAGCTTCTGGCCTCCAAATCCCGGATTTACGGTCATAATCAAAACCATGTCCGCTTCATTCAGAACATATTCCAGCGCAGATAAAGGCGTCGCCGGATTCAACGCAACGCCGGCGGATAATTCCTTTTCTTTGATTTTCTGAATCGTGCGATCCAGATGAATGCATGCTTCGGCATGTACGGTAAGAATGTCTGCGCCCGCTTCTGCAAAATCGTCAATATAGCGATCCGGATCCTGTATCATCAAATGCACGTCAAAGACTCTTTCGCTGACGGGCCGGATGGATTTTATAACCGGAAGGCCCATGGAAATGCTTGGCACAAACATTCCATCCATTACGTCAATATGGACGTATTCTGCTCCCGCGCTGTCCAAAAGGGCAACCTGTCTGCCCAAATCCGCAAAATCCGCTGACAGCAGAGACGGCGATAAATGATTCATAACTACCTCCATTCGTATTTCTCTTTCTCTTTTAATTCCTGATAAATAGTAACATAATTTTCGTAACGCATTTTATGGATGCGGCCTTCCGACAGCGCGCGTTTCACGCCGCAGTCCGGCTCTCCGATATGGCTGCAGCCCTGAAATCTGCAATCAGGCTCCCAGGGCAGAAATTCCTCATAACATTTCCACAAATCCTGTGTCAAAAGACCGGGAACATCCAGCGAGCCAAATCCCGGCGTATCCATAATATACGCTTTTCCGTCCACCGGAATCAGCTGCGTATGCCTTGTGGTATTCTTTCCGCGTCCAATCTTTTTGCTGATGTCTCCTGTTTCCATGTGTACTTCCTGCTGCAAAAGATTGATAATGGTAGATTTTCCAACGCCGGACGGGCCAAAGGCCGCGCTTGTCTTTCCCTGCAACAGTAAAAACAGCTCTTCTAACCCCTCTTTACGGGCCGCGCTCGTAAAAATCAGAGAACATCCGCAGCTTCCGTAGGCGGAGACAATTTCCTCCCGTTCTTTCTGCGTCTGCAAATCGGCTTTATTAAAACAAATGACTGCCGGAATCTTCTGACGCCGCACCATAATCAAAAACCGATCCAGCAAATTGAAATTCGGCGCGGGCTTTGCTGCCGCAAAGACCAAAAGCGCCTGATCAATATTGGACACGGCAGGACGGTGCAGTTCATTTTTTCTTGGCTCGATTGCGACAATGCTGCCCTCTTTGTCGGCTTCATCCGTAATGTCAAACTCTACGTCGTCCCCTACCAGAGGCTTAACATTCCGGTTTCTGAATATTCCTTTTGCCCTGCATTGATAAATTCCGGCTTCCGCCGCGTGAACGTAGTAGAATCCGGAAATCCCTTTGATTATTTTTCCTTTCATAAATACCCTATTGTTTGCTGAAAATGACATTCTGCTCCTGCGTACTCGTCGAGCCGTCCGACAGATGCCAGGTCACTTTGATTGTGCCGCTGTCGCAGTTTTCAATATTGCTGGCAGTAATGGTATGCGGGAAACTTTTGATGTTGTCCCAGGACTGTATCTTAGATCCGTCCGAACCAATCAAAACGATGTCTCCGGATACCACCTCGTCGCTGTCCGGAGCGGAAACGGTAAACTTCGTCCAGTAATACGTCTTATTGCTGCCGGAGCTTATCACAAGCGTAATGGCCGTTCCCTTGTCTACATATTTTCCCTCGACAATGCTCTGGCTAATGACATTTCCTTTTGGCACGGTATCGCTTGGCTCCGTAGAAGTGCTTGTCACAGAAAGCCCCGCCTGCGTCAGAATGTTAACGGCTTCTTCCTGCGTCCTGTTCAATACGCCGGGCACCGAAATCGCTTCTTTTCCCTGGCTGACCATAATCGTTACCGTATCGCCTTTTTTCGCCGGCGATCCGCCCTCGGGCTTTTGAGATATGACTTTGCCGGAAGCAACGGAATCGCTGTATTCGTACTCCCTTACCGGATGGAAGCCCTGCTGCTCAAGCAAATCCATAGCCGCTTCGCTGTCGTATCCTTCTACCTTTGGTATGCTGACTTCTCCCGCGCCGGCGCTGATCTGGACGTTGATGGTCGTATGAACATCCACTTTCTCTCCCTCTGCTACGTCCTGCGACATAATCTGCCCTTTTTCGTATTCATCGGAGGACTGAGAGCCGGACTCCTGTATGCCAAGCCCTATCTCACGCAGTTTTGTTCTGGCTTCTTCCACCGTCAGCCCGGTTATTTTAATCATGGTTACCTGTTCCGTTTTGGACTTCTCCGTATTGATAACAGACGGCTCCTCCGTATCCTTTTTTTTCTCCTTATCGGAAGAACCCCCGAATATGCCAAATATGCTGCCGGCCAGATAAACGACCACGCAGATAATGATAATGGCCGCAACAATTCCTCCGATGGTTACGGCTTTTTCCAGACGCGGATTTAAAAATCCCTCTTCTTCCCCGTCTTCCTGCTCTTCTTCCGGCTCCTCGTATTCCTCCCGCGCTTCCTCCACGGGCCGCATCCTTGCGCTTTTGATTTCCCTTACTTCCCCATCGCTGATCACTCTTGTGCGGTTCTGGCTTCCGTCTGCGATTTTTACAAAGTCGGCGTTCGGATGCACCAGTACTTCTTTCAGATCCGCCAGAAGCTCGCTTGTGTTCGCATACCTGCGGTCAGGACTTTTCTGCGTACATTTGATAATGATCTTTTCCAGGCTGACCGGAATCTCCGGCGTATATACGCTTGGCAAAACCATTTCTTCCTGAAGATGCTGTATTGCTATTGCAACGGTAGTTTCCCCGTCAAAAGGCACGCGCCCGGTTACCATTTCATACATAACAATGCCAAGCGAATAAATATCGCTCCTGTCGTTTACAAAACCGTTGCGGGCCTGCTCCGGAGAAGCATAATGCACGGAACCCATCACATCGGCGCTGATGGTGTTGTTCGAAACTGCCCTTGCAATACCAAAATCTGTTACTTTCGCCTTACCCTCCGTAGAAATCAAAATATTCTGAGGCTTAATGTCCCTGTGGATGATATTCTTCGCATGGGCCGCTTCCATTCCTCTGCCCACCTGAATCGCTATGCTGACAGCCTCTTTATACGTAAGACGTCCCTTTTTTTCGATATAAGTTTTAAGCGTAACGCCTTCTACGTATTCCATCACGATATAGTGCATGCCGGCCTCGCTGCCAACGTCATAAATATTGACAATGTTTGGATGCTCCAAACCTGCGGCAGACTGAGCTTCCGTACGGAATTTCACGACAAAGTTGACGTCTTCGCTAAATTCCTGCTTCAACACCTTAATCGCGACGTTTCTTCCCAAAATATGATCTCTTGCCTTAAATACGTCCGACATTCCGCCAGCGCCTATT
>CATOKN010000123.1 GCA_951800425.1 uncultured Lachnospiraceae bacterium | reverse complement strand
CGGCAAGGCAGCTTTTTGTACACAGAAATACGCTGGTATACCGGCTGGAGCGACTGGAAAAAACAATAGGTCTGGATATTCGAAAGTTTGAGGATGCGATGACGTTTAAAATCGCAATGATGGTGTTATCTCATATGTCTTATCAAAAAGGCGAAAAATAAAAAAGGCTGACGCAGCATAAAAACTGCGTCGGCCTTTCAATCATTATATACAGAAAAAATACGATTATTTCTGATCTGCTTCGGCATATTTCATAGCACGGACTTTTAACGGAAGTCCAAACAGGGTAATAAATCCCTCCGCATCATGTTGATCGTATAAATCGCCTGTCGTAAAGCTTGCCAGGGATTCGCTGTAGAGAGAATATGGAGAAGTTGTTCCGGCTTTTATAATATTTCCTTTATAAAGCTTGAATTTTACCTCTCCGGTAACATATTCCTGAGTGGAAGAAACGAATGCCTGTACGGCTTCGCGAAGCGGCGTGAACCATTTTCCCTCATATACAATCTGAGCCATTTTATTTCCCATATCTTTTTTGACGTCCATCGTTGCGCGATCCAATACCAGCTCTTCGAGCTGCTGATGCGCTTCCATTAAGATCGTTCCGCCCGGCGTCTCGTATACGCCGCGGGATTTCATGCCGACTACGCGGTTTTCCACAATATCTACGATGCCAACGCCGTGCTTGCCGCCCAGGCGATTTAATTCGCGGATAATATCAGATACTTTCATTTCTTTACCATTGACAGAGGTCGGAACGCCTTTCTCGAAAGTCATAGTAACGTATTCCCCATCTTCCGGCGCTTTTTCCGGAGACACGCCAAGCACCAGCAAATGCTCGTAATTCGGCTCTACGGCAGGATCCTCCAGTTCCAGTCCCTCATGGCTGATATGCCATAAGTTACGGTCGCGGCTGTAACTGCTGTCAGCAGAAAATGGAAGATCGATGCCATGCTCTTTGCAGTATGCGATTTCAGATTCCCTGGAATCCATCGTCCACTTATCATCTCTCCATGCGGCAATAATTTTTAAATCAGGAGCCAGAGCCTTGATTCCAAGTTCAAAACGGATCTGATCGTTTCCTTTCCCGGTCGCGCCATGGCAAATGGCAGTCGCGCCCTCTTTTCTCGCGATTTCTACAAGACGTTTGGCAATGCCGGGACGCGCCATAGACGTTCCGAGCAGATATTTGTTCTCATAAACTGCGCCGGCCTGTACGCAAGGCATAACATAATCGTCGCAAAATTCGTCTGTAATGTCTTCAATATATAACTTACTTGCGCCGGATAACTTTGCCCGCTCCTTAAGCCCGTCCAGCTCTTCCTCCTGTCCGCAGTCAATGCAGCAGCAGATTACTTCATAATCATAATTCTCTTTCAGCCATGGAATAATAGCAGTCGTATCCAAACCCCCGGAATAAGCCAAAACAACTTTCTCTTTCATCATCCAATTACTTCCTTTCTTCATAAATGTATACTTGCTAGAAATAATATACAACAAGTCATACAAAAAGGCAAGTGAAAAAATATGCATAATATATCCCCAAAAACAAAATCAAATTTATAAAAAATCAACGAACTAAGGCCAATCCAACAAAAACAACTTGCATAATATAACAAATAAATGTATAATTATACAAAAAAACAGAATGCATAAAATAATACCAACCGAAGGCTTCAATCATAATAGGAAAAATAATAGGAAAACAGTAAAAACACCCCGCAGACAGTGAGCAGCCGGGAACGTGCCGCAGTTGGCGTCGTCTGCATTGTGACGGGATTTAGCGCCTCTTAAGCATCTCGTCTAAAACCAGCAATATCCTGCCATGGATGGCAGGATAAGTCACAATGCGCCTGGATGGCGCGTTTGTGACGGTTGCGTCGACAGACAAAATAAAAATGAGATGCTTTTAGAGGCGCTTAATCCCAGAACACGCAAACGACGCCAACTGCGGCACGTTCCCGGCGTCCCACCGCCTACCCTTTTACTTCCCCCCCTATCCATGATTGCCCCAAACCAAAGTTTCCCCCTTTACGTCCGCCCCAATATGTACTATTATAGTAATTGTCGTTAAAAAAGCCAACATACATAAAAACAGCGAATTAAGAAAGAAAAGAGTGAGAATCATGATAAAAGCAGGAATCATCGGAGCAACCGGATATGCAGGAGGAGAGCTGGTAAGAATTCTTCTTGGACACAAAAATGTAAAAATAGAATGGTTCGGTTCCAGAAGCTACGTCGGGGAGAAATATGCGTCGATTTACCGGAATATGTTTGAACTGATAGAAGAGGAATGTCTGGATGACAATATCGCAGAGCTGGCTGAACGGGTGGACGTGATTTTTACAGCGACGCCGCAGGGGTATCTGGCTTCCTTGCTGAATGAAGATATTTTACATAAAGTAAAAGTTGTGGATTTGAGCGCGGATTACAGGATAAAAGACGTATCTGTCTATGAAAAATGGTATCAGATTGCGCATAAGTCGCCTCAGTTTATCAAAGAAGCCGTCTACGGGCTTTGTGAAATCAACCGGGAACAGATAAAAAAAGCGAGGCTTGTGGCAAATCCCGGATGCTATACGACTTGTTCTATTTTAACGGCGTATCCGCTCGTGAAAGAGGGGCTGATTGACGCCAATTCCCTGATTATTGACGCTAAGTCGGGGACTTCCGGGGCGGGAAGAGGCGCGAAAGCGCCAAATTTATTCTGTGAAGTAAATGAAAACATGAAAGCCTATGGGGTGGCGAGTCACAGGCATACGCCGGAAATCGAAGAGCAGCTTTCTTATGCGGCAGGAGAGAATGTCCGAATCAGCTTTACGCCGCATCTTGTGCCGATGAACCGTGGGATTTTAGTGACGGGATATGCTTTGGCGAAAGAGGGACTGACCGATCAAAAAGTCCGGGACGTATATGAAGCATATTATGGAAAAGAGAAATTTATCCGGCTTCTGGAACAGGGCGTATGTCCGGAGACAAAATGGGTGGAAAGCAGCAATTATGTGGATATTGGTTTTCAAATAGATGAACGGACGCAACGGATCATCATTATGGGAGCCCTGGATAATCTGGTGAAAGGCGCGGCCGGACAGGCAGTTCAGAATATGAATCTTTTGTTCGGAGAAAAAGAGTCCGAGGGCCTGGAATTTGTTCCGGTTTTTCCGTAGGAGAGAAAGTGGCCGGTATGATGGATTATAAAATACGGAATATGAAAGCAGAAGATTATCCAAACGTGTTTGCGCTTTGGAGAGGCATTGACGGATTTGGGATTCGCAGCATTGACGATTCCAAAGAGGGCGTAGAACGCTTTTTAAAGCGAAATCCGACGACGAGCGTTGTGGCGGAATCCGGCGGCGAGATTGTCGGAAGCATTTTGTGCGGACATGACGGCAGACGGGGATGTTTTTATCATGTCTGCGTCAAAAAAGAATTCCGAAAGCAGGGGATTGGAAAAGCAATGGCAGTAGAGGCGATGAAAGCTCTGCAGACAGAAAAAATCAATAAAGTATGCCTGATTGCTTTTACCGCGAACGAAGTGGGAAACCAGTTCTGGAAAAGCGTCGGATGGACGTTTCGGCAGGATTTGAATTATTATGACTTTGTTTTAAATGAAGAAAACATTACGCGGTTTAACAGTATTTAAACATATTGCGGAAAGGCGGATTGGTATGGAAAAAATAAAAGGCGGAGTTACAGCGGCAGGAGGATTTTTTGCAGCGTCGGCTGCAGCCGGTATCAAATATGCCGACAGGACGGATATGGCGATGATTTACAGCAAAGCGCCTTGTCGTGCGGCAGGGACGTTTACGACAAATGTAGTGAAAGCGGCGCCTGTCGTCTGGGATCGGGAAATTGTGGAAAAAAGTGAGTACGTTCACGCAGTCGTAGTCAACGCAGGAATTGCCAATGCCTGTACGGGAGAGGAAGGGCTTTCTTATTGCAGGAAGACGGCGGACGCTGCTTCGGAGCAGCTGGGTATTTTAAAAGAAGAAGTGCTGGTGGCTTCTACGGGAGTCATCGGGGTACAGCTTCCGATGGATAAGCTGGTTTTTGGCGTAAAAGAGATGGCCGGAAAGCTGGAAGCGTCGGAGCGGGCCGGACGCGAAGCCGCTCTTGCCATAATGACGACGGATACGCATGAAAAAGAAGCGGCTGTTGCGTTTGAGGCGGGAGGCGTGAAAGTGACGGTTGGCGGCATGTGTAAAGGCTCGGGCATGATCCATCCGAATATGTGTACGATGTTAAGCTTTCTTACGACGGATCTTGCGATTTCAAAAGAGCTGCTGCAGGAAGCTTTAAGAGAAGATATAAAAGATACCTATAATATGGTTTCCGTAGACGGAGATACCTCTACAAACGATACGGTTTTGCTGCTTGCAAACGGTACGGCAAAAAATCCTGAAATTACAGAAAAAAATGCGGATTATCAGGCGTTTTGTAAAGCGCTTCGGATGGTTAATACCATGCTGGCGAAACAGATGGCGGGAGACGGCGAGGGAGCTACGGCTCTTTTTGAAGTAAAAATCCTGGGAGCGGAAACGAAAGAGCAGGCAAGGATATTGAGCAGGTCTGTCGTATCGTCTAATCTGACAAAAGCGGCTGTTTACGGACATGATGCGAACTGGGGAAGGATTTTATGCGCAATGGGTTATTCCGGCGCGCCGTTTGATCCGGAGAAGATCGATTTGTTTTTTGAAAGCGCGGCGGGACGCATTCAGATTATGAAAGAGGGCGTCGCGGTTGATTACAGCGAAGAGGCGGCGACGGAAATCCTTTCGAAACCGGAAGTAACCGCGGTTGCGGATTTGAAGACGGGCGCATATGAAGCGACGGCCTGGGGATGCGATTTGACGTATGATTATATAAAAATCAATGCAGATTACCGCTCGTAGCAAAGAAGAGGAGAAAAAAATATGGGAGAAAGAGAAATACGGCAGAGCATGGGGAAAGCAGAGGTTTTAATTGAAGCTTTGCCTTATATTCAGAGGTTTAACCGGAAAATCATCGTAGTCAAATATGGCGGAAGCGCAATGGTAGACGACTCCTTAAAGCATCAGGTCATTCAGGATGTGACGCTTTTAAAGCTGGTAGGCTTTAAGCCGATTATTGTACATGGCGGAGGAAAAGAAATCAGCAAGTGGGTGGGCAAAGTCGGCATGGAACCGGAATTTGTCAATGGTCTGCGCAAAACAGACGAAGCTACGATGGAAATTGCGGAAATGGTGCTTTCCAAAGTAAACAAGTCTCTGGTGCAGATGGTGCAGGAACTTGGCGTGCTGGCTGTTGGCATCAGCGGCAAGGACGGCGGTCTGCTTAAGGTGGATAAAAAATATTCCGATGGAAAGGATATTGGTTTTGTAGGAGAGATCAAAGAAGTCAATCCAAAGATTTTATATGATTTGCTGGAAAAAGATTTTCTTCCCATCGTATGCCCCGTTGGAATGGACGATGATTTTCAGACTTACAACATCAATGCGGACGACGCCGCCTGTGCGATTGCAAAGGCTGTGGAAGCGGAAAAGCTGGCGTTTCTGACAGATATTGAGGGCGTATATAAAGATCCGGCCGATAAAAGCTCTCTGATTTCTGAGCTTCCGATTTCCGGAGCTAAAGATTTGATTGCGGACGGACATATTGGCGGGGGAATGCTGCCAAAGCTTGCCAACTGCATTGACGCGATTGAAAACGGCGTGTCAAGAGTGCATATTTTAGACGGAAGGATTGCGCATTGTCTTTTGCTTGAAATCTTTACAAACAAAGGAATCGGCACGGCAATTCTGGGAGAAAAGGAGAAAAAATATTATCATGAATCGTAGGGAATATATGGAACAGGCGGAAAAAGATCTGCTTCATACGTACAACCGCTATGGGGTAATTTTAGAATCGGGAAAAGACGTTTATCTGTTTGATACCGATGGAAACAGGTATCTGGATTTTGCGTCGGGAATTGGCGTCTGCGCGCTTGGATATGGAAATGAGGAGTATCAGGACGCGTTAAAAGCGCAGGTGGATCGATTGCTGCATACGTCTAATC
>CATOKN010000122.1 GCA_951800425.1 uncultured Lachnospiraceae bacterium | reverse complement strand
ATAAAAAGCGCATTCTTTTTTTTTTGCCATGGCATAAAAAAAGCGGGAAAAAGAAGAAAGGGCAAGGTGAATATGAAATCATTTTTGATACTGGAAGACGGAACGATATTTGAGGGGACAAGCATTGGTTCCACGAGAGACGTTATCAGCGAAATCGTGTTTAATACGTCAATGACGGGATATTTGGAGGTTCTGACAGATCCCTCTTATGCCGGGCAGGCAGTCGTTATGACGTATCCGCTGATTGGAAATTATGGGATTACGCCGGACATGGAATCGGAAAGGCCCTGGCCGGACGGATATATTGTTCGGGAACTCTCCAGAATGCCAAGTAATTTCCGCTGTGAGGGGACGCTTGGAGATTTTCTTGCAAAATATGATATTCCGGGCATTGCGGGAATTGATACCCGGGCGCTGACGAAGATTTTGCGCGAAAAAGGCACCATGAACGGCATGATTACTACGAATGAAAATTTTAATATAGAAGAAATTCTTCCCAGATTAAAATCCTATACGACCGGAAATGTGGTAGACAAAGTAACCTGTCAGGAGAAAATAACGCTGGAGGGAAAAGGCAAAAAAGTCGCGTTGATGGATTTCGGGGCGAAAAATAATATCGCCAGATCTTTAAATCAAAGAGGATGCAAAGTGACGATTTATCCGGCGCATACGACGGCGGAAGAATTGCTTGCGGATAAGCCGGACGGAATTATGTTAAGCAATGGGCCGGGGGATCCAAAGGAGTGTACGGAAATAATAAAAGAACTGAAAAAGCTTTATGATTCCGATACGCCGATATTTGCGATTTGCCTGGGGCATCAGCTTATGGCGCTTGCTACCGGAGCAGATACCCATAAGATGAAATACGGCCATCGGGGCGGCAATCATCCCGTCAAAGATTTGCAGACAGGACGCGTTTATATTTCTTCCCAGAATCATGGTTACGTCGTAGATACGGATACGCTGCGTCCGGAAACTGCAGAGCCTGCGTTTGTCAATGTCAACGACGGTACAAACGAGGGACTTTCCTATGTCGGAAAGAAAATTTTTACGGTGCAGTTTCACCCGGAAGCATGTCCGGGACCACAGGACAGCGCATATTTGTTTGACAGATTTATTGAAATGATGGGAGGAATTTAAAATGCCGAAAATAGAAAGCATCAAAAAAGTCCTGGTTATAGGCTCCGGTCCGATTGTCATCGGACAGGCGGCGGAATTTGATTATGCAGGAACACAGGCGTGCCGTTCTCTAAAAGAAGAGGGCGTGGAGGTTGTTCTTGTCAATTCCAATCCGGCAACCATTATGACCGATAAGGAAATTGCGGATGAAGTGTACATTGAGCCTTTGACGGTACCCGTATTGGAGGAAATTATCAGAAAAGAAAAGCCGGACGGCGTGCTTCCCACATTAGGGGGACAGGCCGGCTTAAATCTTGGCATGGAGCTGGCAGAGTCCGGCTTTCTGGAAAAGCATGGCGTAAAGCTGATTGGAACGACGGCCGAGACGATTTTCAAAGCGGAGGATCGCCAGGCATTTAAAGATACGATGGAAAAAATCGGAGAGCCATGCGCGGCTTCTCTGGTGGTTCATAATATAGAAGACGGCATACGCTTTACCAATACGATTGGCTATCCGGTCGTATTGCGTCCGGCTTATACGCTTGGAGGAAGCGGCGGCGGCATTGCCCATAACGAGCAGGAGCTGATTGATATTTTAACGAACGGGCTTCGCTTGAGCCGTGTGGGGGAGGTTCTGGTAGAACGCTGCATTGCGGGCTGGAAAGAAATTGAATACGAAGTAATGCGGGATGCTAAGGGCAACTGTATTACCGTCTGCAATATGGAGAATATCGATCCGGTCGGCGTGCATACCGGAGACAGCATCGTAGTGGCTCCGTCTCAGACGCTTGGAGACAAAGAGTATCAAATGCTGCGCACATCGGCGCTTAATATTATTTCAGAGCTAAACATCACCGGAGGATGCAATGTACAATACGCGTTAAAGCCGGACAGCTTTGAATACTGTGTCATAGAAGTAAATCCCAGAGTATCCCGTTCTTCCGCGCTGGCGTCGAAAGCGACCGGGTACCCGATTGCAAAGGTTGCGGCGAAAATCGCGCTTGGTTATACATTGGATGAGATTAAAAACGCGATTACCGGAAAGACGTACGCAAGCTTTGAGCCGATGCTGGATTATTGCGTAGTGAAAATTCCAAGGCTTCCATTTGATAAATTTATTACGGCAAAACGGACGCTGACAACGCAGATGAAAGCGACCGGAGAGGTTATGAGCATCTGCGACAATTTTGAGGGAGCTTTGATGAAAGCCATCCGTTCTTTGGAACAGCATGTGGAAAGCCTGATGGAATATGGGTTTGACGCGCTTTCTGACAAAGAGCTGGAAGAAGAGCTAAAAATTGTAGACGACCGCCGGATTTTCTGTATTGCGGAAGCGCTGCGGCGCGGCGTAAGTTATGCGCATATTCATGAGGTTACGAGGATTGACGAGTGGTTTATTGATAAGATAGCGATTCTGGTAGAAATGGAGGATGCGCTGAAAACAAAAGAGCTTACGGTTGAATTATTAAAAGAGGCGAAACGTATCGAATTTCCGGATGGCGTCATTGCAAAGCTTACGGGGCGAGCCGAAGAAGAAATCAAAAAAATGCGGTATGAAAACGGCATTACGGCCGTATATAAAATGGTAGACACCTGTGCCGCTGAGTTTCAGGCAGAGACGCCTTACTATTATTCCGTATACGGAGGGGAAAACGAAGCTGCCGAAACAAATCCTCCCAAAAAAGTATTGGTGCTTGGCTCCGGCCCCATCCGCATTGGACAGGGAATTGAATTTGACTATTGCTCCGTTCACAGTACATGGGCGTTTAAAAAAGAGGGATTTGAGACGATTATCATCAATAATAACCCGGAAACGGTTTCCACAGATTTTGACGTGGCGGATAAGCTGTATTTTGAACCTCTGACGCCGGAAGACGTAGAAAGCATTGTCCGTATTGAAAAGCCGGACGGCGCAGTCGTGCAGTTTGGCGGCCAGACGGCGATTAAGCTGACGGAAAGCCTGATGAAGATGGGAGTAAAAATTTACGGGACGAAGGCAGAAGATGTAGACGCCGCCGAGGACAGAGAGCTGTTTGACCGGATATTAGAGCAGACAAATATTCCAAGGGCTGCCGGAGGAACCGTATTTACCGCGGAAGAGGCGAAAGAAGTTGCAAATCGGCTGGGATACCCGGTTTTGGTGCGGCCCTCTTACGTACTGGGCGGTCAGGGAATGAAAATTGCGTACAACGAAACGGAAATAGAAGAGTTTATCGGCATTATCAACCGGATTGCGCAGGATCATCCGATTCTGGTGGATAAATATCTGCAGGGAAAGGAAATTGAAGTAGACGCCGTCTGTGACGGGACAGATATACTGATTCCCGGCATTATGGAGCATATTGAGCGGACGGGCGTACATTCCGGCGACAGCATTTCCGTTTATCCTGCGCCTACGATTGACGAAGAGATAACGGAAACTCTGGTAGAATATACGAGGCGTTTGGCTCAGGCGCTTCATGTAGTAGGCTTGATTAATATTCAGTTTATTGTGATGGACGGCGAAGTTTATGTAATCGAGGTAAATCCCCGTTCTTCAAGAACTGTGCCGTATATCAGTAAGGTGACCGGAATTCCAATTGTGGATTTGGCGACGAAAGTCATCATTGGAAATACATTAAAAGAGATGGGGTATCCGGTTGGACTTGCGCCTAAGGCAGATTATATAGCAATTAAAATGCCGGTGTTTTCCTTTGAAAAGCTGCGGGGAGCGGAAATCAGCCTGGGGCCGGAAATGAAGTCTACCGGAGAATGCCTTGGCATTGCAGAAAGCTTCGATGAGGCGCTTTATAAGGCGTTTCTTGGCGCGGGCGTTACGCTTCCAAAACATAAGCAGATGATTATTACCGTAAAAGACGCGGATAAGCCGGAAGCCGTAGATGTGGCGAAGCGGTTTGCGGCGCTGGGATATAAGATTTACGCGACAAGAAGTACGGCGAAATATTTAAATGAAAATGGAGTGGAAGCGCTCTGGGTCAACAAGATTACGCAGGAGTCTCCAAATGTCATGGATTTGATTCTGGGACATAAAATCGATCTGGTGATTGATACGCCGACGCAGGGCAACGGCGACAAGAGCAGAGATGGGTTTTTGATTCGCAGAAATGCGATTGAAACAGGCGTTTACTGTATTACGGCGATGGATACGGCGCATGCGCTGGCAAGAAGCCTTGAAACGGCAAATAAGAAATTAACGCCGATTGACATTGGAATGGTGACAGGATGGAACCATAAGAAATAAGAAATCAAAATAAAAATCCCACAGCGGACAGGGAAGTGTGCTGTGGGATTTTTATTTATTTGGAGGGGCTTGTTTTTGCTTTCATTTTCTTTTGATAATTGTTCAGCGTATCGTGAAGCCTGGAATCGGAAGAAAACTGTTTTAATGTTTCTTCGTCTACAATAATGCGGTTGTCCATGGTCTTCATAATATCCATAATCTGTATTTTGCCGGCAACGGCCGGATCTCCCAGATCGTAAATCTGGTTGTCGCGGATATTTAGTACGACGGGAGCCATAAAATTCACCGGGTTTTCCATCAATACAATGCCCTTATCGCCGTTGGACAAATCAATGCTGCATCCGTTGGGCAGGATATGTATGCAGTTGGCAAGAGCCGAGACGGCTTTGGCCTGATAGAGATCCGGGAATTTTCGGATTTCTCTGATGGCGGACACTTCGGAAAATGGAGGGTGGTTTAAGCTCATAGCCGTTAAATGATCAAATTTGTCCGCAACGGCAAGTACCTGCGCGCCTCTGGAAAAAGTCTTTCCTTTTATGTCTTCGGGGCTTTTTGCGGCTAAAATGGCATATGTCTGCTGAATGATGTTTAATACTTCCGGGTTTAAGTCGTACTGGTTGGTCGTAGGTTCTAAAAGAAGAAAGCCTTTTTTCCGGCATTCGTGGATCGAATGGCGTTCTTCCTCCGTCGGCTCGTTTTTATCAAGAATATTTCTGGGTACGTATAAATAGCCCAGATCGTATAAAAGAGCGGCCATGACAAGGCTGCTTTTTTCGGAAACGCTAAAATGCATGACGTTTGCAATCATTGCCGCAAGAATGGCGGTACTGATGGAGTGTTTGTACACGAAATCAGCGGAACCGCGCAGAGTCTGGACAAAGTTCATCTTATGGTTTAACGAGCCATAATGCTTTAAAATATCTGCAGTAAGCTGCAGAAGTCCCTGGGGTTCCTGTTTCTTCTGTAAACGGTCCATAATTTCTTTGATGCGGAACATATAAATTACCTGAAACTGTTCGAATTCCAGATCTTCCTTTGAAACCGGAGGAAGCGGTTCTGCGGGCTCTAAAATGAAAAGTCCAATCAGTCCGAAATTTTCAATGCTTTTGATTCCGGAAGCAGTCAGAAAACTGTTGCGGTCATACAGCATAACTCCCATTTTGTTATAAATCGGACGGGCGAGACGCATGCCTGGTTTTAGATCCTTACTTTCTACAAATTGCATTTATTTCACACTCCTTTTGTTCATGCAACAAAATTTTTGTAAACAGGAAAAATTTTCTATCCAAACTAATTGTAGCATATTGAAGAAAAGAAAACAATCATGTATACTGGAAAATAAAATGGAATTATCAGAGAAGATGCATTCTTTTTACAGGTGAACGCAAATGAAAAAGATTTTTTTGAGAAAATTTTTATGCCTGGCGGCGGGAGCGGCGCTTTTGGCGGCATCCTGGGACGCGGCGGCGTCTCAGACGGGCGACAAACTAAAAGCTGCGGGAAAAAAGATTGAGGAGCTGGAAGAACAAAAAAAAGGAGCAAGCGAAAAAGTCGGAGCCCTTAAGGAAGAAGAGAGTCATCTTAAGGGGGAGCTTTTCGGCCTGAATCAGCAGCTTTCCGAAGTGTCCGCGCAGATTAATGATCTGGAAGTTCAGATAAAAGAAAAACAGGCGGAAATAGAGAAAAC
>CATOKN010000121.1 GCA_951800425.1 uncultured Lachnospiraceae bacterium | reverse complement strand
CTACGCTGCGTGAAGCCGGACTGGATTCCATCGTTCTGACTGGCGGACGTTATGGATTGGGTTCGAAAGATACGCCGCCATCTTCTGTTTTTGCAGTATACAAAGAACTGGAGAAAGACGCTCCGAAGCCGCGCTTTACCATCGGCATCGTAGACGACGTTACCAACTTAAGCCTTCCGGAAGTAAAACCGGCTCCGATTACGGCGGCAGAAGGCACCGTAGAATGCAAATTCTGGGGTCTTGGCGGCGACGGTACGGTAGGCGCAAACAAAAACTCCACCAAGATTATCGGCGATCATACGGACAAATATATTCAGGCATATTTCCAGTATGATTCCAAGAAGACCGGCGGCGTTACCATTTCCCATCTGAGATTTGGAGACAAGCCGATCAGAAGCCCATACTACATCAATCAGGCTGACTTTGTTGCCTGCCACAATCCTGCATACGTAAACAAAGGATTTAAGATGGTTCAGGATGTAAAACCGGGCGGCGTATTTATGATTAACTGCCAGTGGTCTGATGAAGAGTTAGATCATCATTTAAATGCGGAAGCAAAGAAATACATTGCGGAAAACAACATTCAGTTATATACAATCAACGCAATTGACAAAGCGATTGAAATCGGCATGGGCAAACGTACCAATACGATTTTACAGTCCGCATTCTTTAAACTTGCAAATGTAATGCCAATCGACGACGCAGTAGACTTTATGAAAGCCGCTGCCAAGAAGTCATACGGCAAAAAGGGCGACGCTGTTGTAGAGATGAACTACAAGGCAATTGACGCGGGCGTTGACGCCGTACATAAAGTAGAAGTTCCGGATTCCTGGAAGAACCCGGCTGCAGATCCGGAGAAGAAGCCATACGTTGGACTTCCGAAGACAGTGAAGATGGTAGAAGATCTGATGGATCCGATTTCCTTAATGGATGGCGACAGCCTTCCGGTTTCTGCGTTTGCGGAAAATCCGGACGGACAGTTCGAGCTTGGTGCCGCCGCATACGAGAAGCGCGGTACGGCCGTAACGGTTCCAACCTGGAGCGCAGAAAAATGTATCCAGTGTAACCAGTGTGCGTTTGTATGTTCTCATGCGACGATTCGTCCGTTTATGTTAAGCGATGAAGAAGTAAAAGCCGCTCCGGAAAACATCAAATTAGCAGATATGAAGCCAAAAGCCGGCGAATACAAATATACAATGAGCGTATCACCGCTTGATTGTATGGGATGCGGCGAATGTATCACAGTATGTCCGGTAGGCGCAATTGAAATGGTTCCGCAGGAATCTCAGGCAGACGAGCAGCCGGTATTCGATTATTTGGTTGCAAACGTAGGCAAGAAGCCTGGAATGCCGGTCGACAATACGGTAAAAGGTTCTCAGTTCAATCAGCCTCTGCTTGAGTTCTCCGGCTCCTGTGCAGGATGTGCGGAAACTTCTTATGCACGTTTGATTACACAGTTATTCGGCGAGCATATGTACATTTCCAATGCGACGGGTTGTTCCTCCATTTGGGGCGGTCCGGCTGCGACGTCGCCTTATACGGTGAATAAAGACTCCAGGAAAGGTCCGGCCTGGGCAAACTCCTTATTTGAGGATAATGCGGAGCATGGATTCGGAATGCAGATTGGTCAGAAAGTGCTTCGCGAACAGGCAATTGCAAGCGCAGCAAAATGCGCAGGTTCCGATCAGGCCGGCGCAGAGCTGAAAGCCGCATTTGATAAATTCATGGAGACAAAGAACGATACAAGAGCAAACGCACCTGCGGCAGACGCTCTGATTGCAGAATTAGAAAAAGCAGCGGCAGCCGGCTGTCCGGACGCACAGGCTGCAATAGATAAAAAAGATTATCTTCCAAAGAAATCCGTTTGGATTCTCGGCGGCGACGGATGGGCTTATGATATTGGATTCGGCGGTTTAGATCATGTGCTTGCTGCCGGTGAAGATGTAAATGTAATGGTATTTGATACCGAGATGTATTCCAATACGGGCGGTCAGGCTTCCAAAGCATCGAATATCGGCGAGGTTTGCCAGTTTGCCGCTTCCGGTAAAGATATTGGCAAGAAGAGCCTTGCAGAAATCGCAATGAGCTATGGATATGTTTATGTAGCGCAGATTGCGCTTGGCGCAAATATGGCGCAGGCAATCAAAGTGATTGCAGAAGCGGAAGCGTACAACGGACCTTCCCTGATCATCGGTTATGCTCCATGTGAGCTTCACGGAGTAAAGGGCGGCATGAACCATTGCCAGGATGAAATGAAGAAAGCGGTTGCGGCAGGATACTGGAATCTCTTCTCTTTCAATCCGGCGTTAAAGGCGGAAGGAAAGAATCCATTTACGCTGACCTCTAAGCCAGGAGATGGAACATATCAGGATTTCTTAAACAACGAGACGCGTTACAGCCGTCTGGCAAGATCTTTCCCGGATCGCGCGAAGAAGCTGTTTGCAGAATCCGAGCAGGCTGCAAAAGACCGTTACGAGCATTTGCTGCGGTTGGTTGAGCTTTATAAATAATATTGCTTTCAGTAATAAATCTACAAGAGAGAACAGGCACAGTTCAGGTATGGACTGTGCCTGTTCGGCTTGGTAAAAGAGAAATGGAAAGGTTATCCTTGTATGAATTTGTATTTATTTTTCGCAGCGGCTGTTATTGTCGCGTGTGTTTTTTGCAACCGCGTTTCAAATAAATTTGGCGTTCCCATGTTGCTGGCATTTATCTTGCTTGGAATGTTTTTTGGATCAGACGGCGTTGTACGCATTCCTTTTGACAATTTTAAGGCGGCAGAGCAAATTTGTTCTATTGCTCTGATTTTTATTATGTTTTACGGAGGATATGGAACAAAATGGAGCGCGGCAAAACCAGTTGTAGGGCGCGCGGTTTTGCTGTCCACGGCGGGCGTTGTTTTTACGGCGGGCCTGACAGGCCTGTTTTGCTTTTTCGCACTTAAAATGGAATTGGCAGAGAGCTTTTTGATAGGTTCTTTGATTAGCTCGACAGACGCCGCGTCCGTTTTTTCTATTTTACGTTCCAGGCGGCTGAATTTAAAGTATCGCACGGCATCCCTGCTGGAAGTGGAGAGCGGAAGCAATGATCCTTGCTCCTATATGCTGACGACGATTTTGCTTGGGGTTATGAGCAAATCTGGGATAAGCGCCGGAATGATTGTGACGACATTATTGTTACAGATTTTGTTTGGGCTGGGATCAGGAATTCTTCTGGCATATATTACCGCCTGGATTTTAAAGAAATTTCCATTTACAACGGAAGGATTTGACGCTATTTTCGTATTTGGAATGGTTTTATTGTCTTATGCGATTCCGACCGCTATTGGAGGAAACGGATACTTGTCTGCCTATTTGTTCGGAATCTTTCTTGGAAATCGAAAGCAAAAGGCAAACAAAGCGTTGATTCATTTTTTTGATGGAATTACGGGTCTGATGCAGATGCTTTTGTTTTTTTTACTGGGACTTTTGTCATTTCCGTCGAAGATGCCGGAAATTTTTGGTATCGGGCTTGCAATCGCGGCCTTTTTGACATTTGTGGCAAGACCTCTTGCGGTGTTTTTACTGTTGGGGCCGTTTCGGTCAAAAATCAATCAGCAGTTGTTTGTTTCCGCGGCAGGGCTCCGCGGAGCGGCATCCATTGTTTTTGCGATTATGGCGGTTACGAGCGAGGCAGTGATTTCTTACGACGTGTTTCATATTGTATTTTTCATTGTATTATTTTCCATATTGCTGCAGGGAACCTTGCTTCCATATGTGGCCGGAAAGCTGGATATGATTGATGAAAAGGAAGACGTATTAAAAACATTTTCAGACTATACAAAAGAAGTTCCGGTGCAGTTTATTGAATTTCGGGTTAAGAAAAACCATCCCTGGGCCGGAAGCATGGTAAAAGAAATTCTCCTTCCTCCGGAAACTTTATTGGTTCAGATTCGGCGAAAAGACAGCAGAGAGATGGTTACGCCGGATGGAAGCACTGTGCTGAACGAAGGCGACAGGATGGTTTTAAGCGCTCGCGCAAACGGCATCGCAAAAGATGTGGAGCTTTCTGAAATTACCCTGGAGAGTGGAGATGCGTGGATCGGAAAAAGAATATCGGATATAAATTTGGACCAGGGCAGGCTGGTCGTTATGGTGCAGAGAGAGGAAGACGTTATTATTCCAAACGGGAGGACGCTGCTGCAGGAGGGAGACGTGCTTGTTATCAAAGAGAGCCGCTGCTGATTTTACGTAAGTCACAATTGACAAGACCGCGTTCCTGTGTTAGTCTATAGAAGCAATTTATTATGGTAAAGTGATACTATGCTATCACAGAAGAGGAGGATATATTTTTATGAAAAAAATAATTGCGATGATATTACTGGCGGGAATGACGCTTTCTATGGCGGCATGCGGCGACAACAAGGCAGACGGTCAGAAAACGGACGCGTCCGGCAATGATAAGACAGACAAAAATACGTTTACGGTAGGCTTTGATCAGGATTTCCCTCCGTTTGGCTATGTGGGGGACGACGGCGAATTTACCGGTTTTGATATTGAAATGGCGACGGAATGCGCGAAGCGCATGGGCAAAGAAGTCGTGCTGCAGCCAATTGACTGGGACGCCAAAGATATGGAGCTGGAGTCCGGTACGATCGACTGCATCTGGAACGGATTTACGGTGAACGGCAGAGAAGACCAGTATACCTGGAGCGATTCTTATATGGATAACACGCAGGTTGTTATTACCAAAAAGGATTCCGGAATCACGAAGCTTTCGGATCTTTCCGGCAAGATTGTAGAAGTGCAGAAAGAATCCTCCGCACAGTCTGCGTTAGAAGATGAAGATCATACGGAGCTTTTGGGTTCTTTTGCAGATTTTCTTCAGGTGGCGGAATACAATACGGCGTTTATGGATTTGGAATCCGGAGCGGTAGATGCGATTGCAATTGATATAGGCGTGGCAAATTTCCAGCTGGAAGGCAAGGAAGACGATTATCTGGTTCTGGAGGAAGCAATTTCTTCCGAGCAGTATGCGGTTGGATTTTTAAAGGGAAATGAAGCGCTGCGTGATGAAGTGCAGAATACGTTGATGGAAATGGTAGACGACGGAACTTTTGCGGAAATTTCAGAAAAATACTTTGGATATGACGTTTGTACGTTAAAAGGTGCAGAGGAAGAGGCGGCGACAGAATAACGGGAGCCTTTGGAGGTTGAGATGAGTTTAGAGGTCATGATGAGGCAGCTTGCGGGAGGAATGTTTACAACGATTCAGATTTTTGTGCTGACGTTGCTGTTTTCCCTTCCGCTTGGACTTCTCGTTTCTTTTGGGAGAATGTCAAAAAATGTTCTGGTAAGAAGCGTGACGAAGCTGTATATTTCCATTATGCGGGGAACGCCGCTGATGCTTCAGCTTCTGGTCGTTTATTTTGGCCCTTATTACATATTTGGCATTGGGATTTCTTCCGGCTATCGCGCTTATGCGGTTGTGATTGCGTTTGCAATTAATTACGCGGCGTATTTTGCGGAGATTTACCGGGGCGGAATTGAGTCAATGTCGAGAGGGCAATATGAGGCTGCTAAGGTTTTGGGATATACAAAATCACAGACATTTTTTAAAATTATTTTTCCTCAGGTAATCAAACGGATTCTTCCTTCGGTTACGAATGAAGTAATTACGCTGGTCAAGGATACGTCTCTGGCGTTTTCCATTGCGTATGTGGAAATGTTTACGACGGCAAAGGCGATTGCGGCTTCCCAAAAGAGCATGGTTCCTTTGATGGCGGCGGGAATTTTTTACTATATTTTTAATTTTGTCGTTGCTTCGTTGATGGAGCTTTGGGAGAAGAAGCTTAGTTATTACAGTTAGGAGGTCGCCCCGATGAAGCTGCTTGAAATGAATCATGTGAAAAAAAGTTTTGACGGAAATACCGTTTTAAAAAACATCAGCCTTTCGGTGGAGGAGGGCGAGGTCGTATCTATTATCGGGCCTTCCGGTTCCGGAAAATCCACGCTTTTGCGCTGCGCGACGCTTTTGGAAACGATGGATGACGGAGATTTGTATTATCTTTCCCAGGCCGCTGCAAAAAGCGACGGAACCAGGGCGGTATATGCT
>CATOKN010000120.1 GCA_951800425.1 uncultured Lachnospiraceae bacterium | reverse complement strand
ATGTCATGCCGTCGCACCAGTTTCCAATGGGAACGGTGATGCCGATGAAGCGGCGGCTGGAGCTTTTGCAGTGGGCGTCGGAAAAGCCGGGACGCTATATTATTGAAGACGATCATGACAGTGAATTTCGTTACAGGGGAAAGCCGATTCCCTCTTTGCAGGGGAATGACAGGAACGGAAACGTCATTTATATCGGTACGTTTTCCAAAAGCATCAGTCCGTCGATTCGCGTCAGTTATATGGCGCTGCCAGAACCGCTTTTGGATGCGTATCATACAAACTGCGGCTTTTACGCTTCCACGGTTCCAAAGGAACAGCAAAAAGTTCTGGCGGCTTTTTTGAATCATGGATATTTTGAGCGGCATTTAAATAAAATGCGCAGAATTTACAAGGCGAAGCACGACAGGATGCT
This sequence comes from uncultured Lachnospiraceae bacterium, assembly GCA_951800425.1. GTDB lineage: Bacteria > Bacillota > Clostridia > Lachnospirales > Lachnospiraceae > Roseburia_B. The sequence goes on along the minus strand of CATOKN010000120.1, from coordinate 5,690 downwards.
ATCGCTGTTAAAAGAAGAAGCCTGGGTAAAAAGAATTTATGGAGATTATGCCGGCATGCATCTTCTGGTAGAGATGCATACAAAAAAGAGCGGGACAAAAATCGTAAAAGAGGCAAAAGAAAAAGGAGTCCGCGTATATGATTTAAAAGAATATATGATTTTGGAGGCGGGCTGCCGGATAAAAACTCCTACGCTGCTTTTGGGATATGGCGCGCTTTCGGAGGATGAGATGAAGCAAGGCATCTTATGTCTGCGGGAAATTGTCTGACTGTAAACCGGGCGGTCAAAACATCCCGGACGGTTTTAGAAAGAAAGGACAGATATGGAAACATGGTATTATGAAGTCGCATCCATTGAGGGCGACTATGCAAACTTAAAACGGACGGATATTTCTTCGGAGGATATGAAGCTGGTGGCAAGGGCTTTGCTTCCGCCGGAGATTGTGGAGGGAAGCCGTCTGAAATATGAGATGATGCAGTATGAAATGGCTTAGGGAGGAGAACCCGTTCGTTTCGCCCATATTAAAATGGGTCGGTGGAAAACGGCAGCTATTGGATTGCATTGAGCCGTTTATACCGGACTGTTCCACTTATTATGAACCATTTATTGGAGGAGGAGCAGTTTTGTTTTGCAGACAGCCGGATAAGGCCGTTATCAATGATTCCAATCAGGAGCTGATCAACGTCTATCGGACGATTCAAAAAGAGCCGCAGGCGCTGATTGAAAAGCTGGCGGAACATAAGGAAAAAAACTGCGAAGAATATTTTTATCATGTGCGTTCCCTGGATCGTGATAAAGCAGCTTTTGAACGGATGACGAACGTAGAACGGGCGGCAAGAATTATATATTTAAACAAAACCTGTTATAACGGACTGTTCCGGGTAAACAGTGCCGGTGAATTTAATTCGCCCTGGGGACGGTATAAAAATCCGAACATTACAAATGAGGCGACGATTCATGCCATGCACCGGTATTTTCGGACGGCAAATATAACGATCAAATGCGGCGATTACCGGGACGCGCTGAAAGGGATTCGAAAAGGAGCGTTTGTATATTTGGATCCGCCGTATATGCCCATCAGTTCTTCCGCTTCGTTTACCGGCTATACTTCCGGCGGATTTGACGAGCAGGAGCAGATTGCCTTAAAAGAACAGTGCGACCGGCTGAATAAAAAAGGCATCCGGTTTTTACTGTCAAATTCTTCCTGTCCTTTTATTGAGGATTTGTATAAGGATTACATAATTTCGCATGTAAATGCAAAAAGAGTCATTAATGCCAATCCAAAGAAGCGGGGGGAAATTCAAGAGGTGCTGGTGAGAAATTATGAGCTTGATAGATGAAAAGTGGGAAATTCTGTTCGATAAGTACGATATTGAAAACGAGATCCGAAAAAACGGCCTGTTTTACATAACCGCGGAACAGATTCGGGAAGTAAAAGAACCCCGTCTGATGACGAAATTTGACACGAGGGAATCCCTGCCGCGCGTATTTGGGAAAAAAATTTCCATTTTACCTGTGACAAGGGGGAAATATGTACTGGGAGAATTTGACTTGTATCAGGATTTTCCGGAAATGGTTTCAGACATCCGGCAAATGACGAGCGCAAAAATACCGGATTGCTATGAGACGGTAAATATCCATGATATAAGGTCGGAAGCCGTTGCCATTAACATTATGAACATTACGGGGATTTTGGATGATTTTTTAGGCGAAAGCGATATGGTGCAGACAATTTCCGGACGTATGGGTTCCGGAAGTTTTGGCTTTTATGTCAGTAACTTTCATGAACCGGAAACAAAAGACGAAAAGCCATACGTCAGCGTAAATCATTCACAGGTTGAGATCGACGGAGGGTTTGAAAACCGCAATATTTTTTCTGTGATCGAGGGAAAAAATGTTGTTCACAGCAATTTTCTGATTCGCCAGCTGTATTATCCGGTAAGATTGTGGAGCCAGAAAATAAAAAAGCCAATCCGTTCCGTATTTATGGTTTATTCCAATAATATTTTTCGTCTGCTGGAATATGAATTTACGGATCTTTCTTACTATAATTCGCTAAAATTGATACAGGAACGAAATTACAGTCTCGAAGAGATTGAAATTACGTGGGAAGATTTGCGCGATATATGGAAGAAAACGCGGATAAAGCCGGAACCGGACGTCACATTTATTCAGGCGGACAGCTTTTATAAAGTCATTTCTTTAGTGGAAAATCTGAATGAAACTTCTATGACGGTTGCTGAAATCGCGGATTTGTTTGGATTTCGGGAAAGACAGTCCGATTACTATTTTAACGCCTGTAAATATCTGGGCCTGGCAGAAAAAAGAACGGATGAAGAGGGCGTAAAGGCGCATATTACGCCATTGGGCAGACAATTGCTGCAGATGAGGTACCAGAAACGCCAGCTGGAATATGTGCGTTTGATTCTGGAGCATCGGATTTTCCATGAATTGTTTGAAACAATGCTTTTGACGGCGCATGTGCCTGAAAAAAGTGAAATCGTAAATAAAATGCGGCTGCATCAGGTTTGCGGCGAAAGCCTGATTGCCAGGCGCGCAAGTTCAGTGAGAGGATGGCTGTCCTGGATTTTTTCACTGGCAAACTGACGGACGTATGGTACGCATCAAAAAAGCAGAAAGAGAGATATGGATGGGATACGACAGATAAAGCATTTGCGCGCAATTGCCGCAGGTGCTTTTCTCAATGTCGGGAGGAATGCGGTTTGCATGGATTTGATTCTTTTGAAATTTAAAGGGAAAAAGACTTGCAAAAAATGAGAAGAAGAGGTATAGTATCTCTGTTAAAACAAGAACACGTGTTTTGGTATCGGGTGCGAATGCATCATTTTATGGGGAAAGGAATCAGATATGGCAGAAAAGAACGGATATGACGCAGGCAGCATTTCGGTGTTAGAGGGGCTGGAAGCCGTGCGTAAGCGGCCTGGAATGTATATTGGAAGCGTTTCAAGAAAAGGATTGAATCATTTGATTTATGAAATTGTGGACAATGCGGTAGACGAGCATCTGGCGGGATTTTGCGACGCCATCTATGTCACGCTGGAAAAAGACGGTTCGTGTACCGTTTCAGATAATGGGAGGGGCATACCCGTAGGCATGCATGAGAAAGGCATGTCTGCGGCGCGCCTTGTTTTTACGACGCTTCATGCCGGAGGCAAGTTTGACGATTCCGTTTATAAAACAAGCGGAGGGCTTCATGGCGTCGGCTCGTCCGTTGTCAACGCATTGTCCGTTTTTATGGATGTTGAGATCAGCCGGGAGGGATTTGTCCATCACGATCGTTATGAACGGGGCATTCCTGTTATCGAGCTGGAAAACGGTCTGCTGCCCAGGATTGGAAAGACAAAAAAAACAGGGACGAAAATTAATTTTCTGCCGGATGGGGAAATTTTTGAAAAAACGAGATTTAAAGGAGAGGAAGTCAAAAGCCGTCTGCATGAAACGGCGTATTTAAATCCCAGGCTTACGATTTTTTATGAAGACAAAAGGGGAGAGACGCCGGAGCGTCTTACGTTCCATGAAACGGAGGGCATTAAAGGATTTGTCCATGCGCTGAATAAAAATTCCGAGACGGTCTGTGATGTGATTTATTTTCAGGGAGAGAGCGAGGGAATTGCCGTGGAAGCGGCGTTTCAGTACACGAATGAGTTTCATGAAAACGTCCTGGGCTTTTGCAACAATATTTACAATGCCGAGGGAGGGGCGCATCTGACCGGATTTAAAACGACGTTTACAACGGTTATCAACCAGTATGCAAGAGAGCTTGGCATTTTGAAAGAAAAAGACGCGAATTTTACCGGAACCGATATAAGAAACGGCATGACGGCCGTGATTTCCGTCAAGCATCCTGCGCCGCGGTTTGAGGGGCAGACGAAGACGAAGCTGGACAACCAGGATGCGGCAAGAGCGACCGGGAAAGTGACGGGGGATGAAATTCAGCTTTATTTTGACAAAAATCTGGAAATTTTAAAAGCAGTAATCGGATGTGCGGAAAAGGCGGCGAAAATCCGGAAATCAGAAGAAAAAGCAAGGACAAACCTTTTGACAAAGCAGAAGTTTTCGTTTGACTCGAATGGAAAGCTGGCAAATTGTGAAAGCAGGGACGCTTCTGTCTGTGAAATTTTTATTGTGGAGGGAGATTCTGCGGGCGGTTCTGCAAAGACGGCAAGGGATCGGAATTTTCAGGCGATTCTTCCGATTCGGGGTAAGATTTTGAATGTGGAAAAAGCGAGTATTGACAAGGTTTTGGCCAATGCGGAGATTAAGACGATGATCAATGCGTTTGGGTGCGGATTTTCCGAGGGGTTTGGCAATGATTTTGATATTGCAAAGCTTCGGTATGATAAGATTGTGATTATGGCGGACGCGGATGTGGACGGCGCGCATATTTCAACGCTACTGCTGACGCTGTTTTACCGGTTTATGCCGGAGCTGATTTTTGAGGGGCATGTGTATCTGGCGATGCCGCCTTTGTATAAGGCTATTCCGGCGAGAGGAGAAGAAGAATATCTTTATGACGACGCGGCGCTTGAGAAATACCGGAAGCGGCATAAGGGGAGCTTTACGCTGCAGAGATATAAAGGGCTTGGAGAGATGGACGCGGAGCAGCTTTGGGAGACGACGCTTGATCCAAAGACCAGGATTTTGAAGCGGGTGGAAATCGAAGATGCCAGGATGGCTTCGGATGTGACGGAAATGCTGATGGGGACGGATGTGCCGCCGAGAAAGGCGTTTATTTATGAGCATGCGAAAGATGCGGAGTTGGATGTGTAGAGGTTTTTTCAAATCCGTCCGTTGTTCGGCATTTGGCATTTGACGCATGGCGCGCTCTCGCTCATTGCCGCTCGCAGCGGTACGTAAGACGCCAAAGGACGGCGTCTAAGTACCGGCGGCGGCAAAAGGCCATGCATCAAATGCCAAATGCCGGGCAACTGTGTTTTTGGGGACGAAAGAGGGCGTGCTGGTTCATAAGTGTTTTGGGGTTTGGATAGTTTTTGGGTGTGGGGTGTTTGTTGAATAGGGGAATGAAAGGAATTTTGGATATGAGGGAAAGAGAACAGATTATTCGGACGGAGTATTCGGAGTTGATGCAGAAGTCTTATATTGATTATGCGATGAGTGTGATTGTTGCGCGCGCGCTGCCGGATGTGAGGGATGGGTTAAAGCCGGTGCAGCGCAGGACGCTTTATGATATGTATGAGTTGGGAATCCGGTATGATAAGCCTTATCGGAAGTGCGCGCGTATTGTGGGGGATACGATGGGAAAATATCATCCGCATGGCGACAGTTCGATTTATGATGCGCTTGTTGTGATGGCGCAGGAGTTTAAGAAAGGGATGCCGCTTGTGGACGGGCATGGAAATTTTGGCTCGATTGAGGGGGATGGGGCCGCCGCGATGCGTTATACGGAGGCCAGGTTAAAAAAGATTACGCAGGAGGCGTATCTTTCGGATCTGGATAAGGATGTGGTGGATTTTGGGCCGAATTTTGACGAGACGGAAAAAGAGCCTTTGGTGCTTCCGGTTAAGGTGCCGAATATTTTGATCAATGGGGCGGAGGGGATTGCGGTTGGGATGGCGACGAGTATTCCGCCGCATAATTTTGAAGAAGTGATTGAGGGCGTTAAGGCTTATATGAAAAATCCGGATATGAATACGGAACAGATGATGGAG
>CATOKN010000119.1 GCA_951800425.1 uncultured Lachnospiraceae bacterium | reverse complement strand
AACGGCGGGCGTTGAAACGGCGCTGAGCGATAAGGTATTGCAGAAAATAAATGAGCTGATGGGATACATTCATTTATATTTCTATGACGATGTGGAGGAAGAACAGCTTGCAGACGGCATATATTCCGGCTTGATGCAGGGTTTGGACGACAGGTATACGGAGTACTATACGCCGGAGGAATACGCGGATTTGCAGATTAGCGCGACGCAGAATTATTACGGCATAGGAGCCCAGCTTTCTCAGGACAGAGATTCCATGCAGGTAACGATTACGCATGTTTATGAAGGCTCTCCGGCAGAAGCAGCCGGATTAAAAGACGGCGACATCGTGGTTATGGTAGAAGACATCGAATCGACAAGTATGGAGCTTTCCGAACTGGTCACGCACATCCGGGGAGAAGAGGGAACGACGGTACATCTTCAGATTTACAGAGACGGAGACAATGATTATCAGGAATTTGACGTGGAACGCGCCAACATTGATTTGCCTACGATAGAGCATAAGATGCTGGGAGAAGCAGTGGGATATATTCACATTCTGGAATTTGGCGAGCCTACGGTAGAGCAGTTTGAACATGCGGTCAGGGAGCTTACGGCAGCGGGAATGCGGGGAATGATTTTAGACGTCAGAGATAATCCGGGCGGCATGATTACAGCGGTAACCGGAGTTTTGGACGAGATACTTCCGGAGGGAACGGTTGTTTATACGCAGGATAAATACGGAAAGCGGCAGGATTATACTTCGGATGGCACGACAAAAATGGATCTTCCGATTGCCGTGCTGATGAACGGAAACAGCGCCAGCGCATCGGAAATTCTTGCGGGAGCCATTCGCGATTTTGAATATGGAACGCTGATCGGCACGAAATCTTTTGGAAAAGGAGTGGTGCAGTCGATCATCAGCTTATCCGACGGAGACGCGATTAAGCTTACGACGGCAAAATATTTTACGCCAAAGGGAGAAAATATCCATGGAACGGGCATTGAACCGGATATTGAGCTGGAATTTGAATATCAGGGAGAAGCGCGGGAAGGATATGACGAAATGAAAGATAATCAGGTATTAAAAGCAATCGAAGTATTAAATGAGGAGATTTCCATACAGAAATGACAGGAAAAAATTACGGAAGAAAATATGCATGGCTTGCCGCGGCTCTGATCTGGATGGCGATTATCTTTTACTTTTCCAATCAACCGGCCGCGCAGTCCGGCGAAATCAGCGGAACGCTGACTTACCGCATGGCAGACGGGGCAAACCGCCTGTTTCATCTTGACTGGAGTAAGGAGACGCTGGCAGAAGCTGCAAAATGGCTGGAGCATCCGGTCAGAAAAGCGGCCCATATGACGGAATATGCCATTTTAGCCTGGATATTGCTTGGAAATTTTATGCAGTATCCTTTGTTTAAAAAGCGAAGTTATCTTTGGGCGGAAGCCTCAGCCGTGCTTTATGCGGCGTCGGATGAATTTCACCAGCTGTTTATAGAGGGAAGATCCGGCGAGCTGAAAGATGTTGCAATTGATGGGACGGGGGCGCTTATTGGCCTGGCATTGGCCTGGCTTGCGCTTTCTATATATTATGCAAAACGGTCGGCTTAGTCTTTCGTTTTGCATGTAAAATCCAGAATAAGAAAGAGGTGAAATTAATGGTAGAATTAGACCAGTTTAAAGGAATACTCAATTCCTACAAAAAACCATTAGTGGAAGTGAGGGATTCACTTTGACTTAGCAGTCAAAGAACAGAAAATCCAGGAGTTGGAGCGGGAAATGGAAGCGCCTGATTTCTGGGATCAGGTAGAAGCTTCCCAGCAGAAAATGAAGCAGTTAAAAAGCCTGAAAGATGATGTGGAAATATTCGCAAAATTAAGCGGACAATTTGAAGATATTGAGACGTTGATTGAAATGGCAAACGAAGAAAACGACGCTTCTCTTATCGAAGAGATCCAGTCTGAGCTTACTGAGTTTGAAGAGACTTATGAGGGGATTCGGATGAAAACGCTTTTGTCCGGAGAGTACGACAAAGACAACGCCATCCTTTCTCTTCATGCGGGAGCCGGAGGCACGGAGTCCTGCGACTGGGCGGCCATGCTCTACCGTATGTTTACGAGATGGGCGTCAGACAAAGGGTTCGGCGTGGAGGTGCTGGATTCTTTGGACGGAGAAGAAGCCGGAATAAAATCCATTACATTTCAGGTAAATGGAGAAAATGCGTATGGATATTTGAAATCCGAGCGGGGCGTCCACCGACTGGTGCGCATTTCGCCTTTTAACGCGGCAGGAAAGCGGCAGACTTCCTTTGTATCCTGCGACGTTATGCCGGATATTGAGGAAGAGATTGACATCGAGGTCCGCGACGACGACATACGCGTGGATACGTATCGTTCCAGCGGCGCAGGAGGACAGCACATCAATAAAACGTCTTCCGCCATTCGAATTACGCATTTTCCGACCGGAATTGTCGTGCAGTGTCAGAATGAGCGTTCTCAGCATATGAATAAGGACAAGGCCATGCAGATGCTCAAATCCAAGCTTTATCTTTTAAAACAGCAGGAAAACGCCGAGAAAGCGGCGGGCATCCGGGGAGAAGTGGCGGACATCGGATGGGGAAGCCAGATACGTTCGTATGTCATGCAGCCTTATACGATGGTAAAAGATCATCGTACCGGCGTGGAAACGGGAAATGTTGACAGCGTGATGGATGGAAAGCTGGATTTGTTTATCAACGGCTATTTAAAATGGCTGTCGCTGGGCTGTCCGTCCAATGCCGGAAATGAAATGGAATAAGCAGGGGGAAGAGATGAAAAAGAAAACAGGACGCATGGGAGCCCGCGCAGTATGCTGCCTATTGCTGCTTGCCGTATTGCTTGCTTTTGCTCAGGGCAACAATTGTATGGCAGAAGAGGGAGGAAAACGGGAAAAAGTTACGGTGAAAGACGACGGGGCGCTTTTGATGGAAGAAGAGGCGGACTGGCTGAAAGACGTCGCCGGAAGACTTTCCGAAAAAAGCGGTTTTAGCGTTGTTGTGGCGACCTGTACAAAGGATACGGGAAAGACGGCGCAAACGACGTGTGAAGAATATTACAATTCTTATGCGGACGGCGACGATGGAATTAGCTGCCTGATTGATATGGCAAACCGTGAAATTTATCTGGCGACGGCAGGAGAAGCCATTCGCTTTCTGACGGACGATAGGATAGACGCGATATTGGAAAAAGCGCAAAAAGCCGTCTCAGAAGAAGATTATGCACAGTGTCTGTATCTGATGATATTAGGGGCGGATCGGGCGTATGAAGCGGGAGAAAAGAAAAAAGAGTTTCCTTTGTCCCGCGTGATAAGCGTAACGGCGGCCGCTCTTGCAGTTTTAGTATTCAAATGGTTTCGCAGGAGAAGAGACGGGATGATGTATGATGAATCGGATCCGGCGCTGCGCAGCGCCCGCCAGATTGCCAGGCGCAGCCGGATGCGGCAGCAGGGGAACAGAGTTCACACGCGCAGCCGTACGCACATTGGCCCCGGCGGGAGAAAATTTGGAGGCGGCGGCCGCAAATTCTGAAAAACAGTTGCAAGCCAATTTATATTGTGATATAAAAATGGATGAAGTACAGGCCAGAAATTACGTAAAACGGAGGAAATTATGATAAAAGCAGCAGTGATGGGATATGGAACGATTGGTTCCGGCGTGGCGGAGGTGCTTAACATCAATCAGGAGAGCATTGCCGCAAAGATCGGAGAGGGAATTGAATTAAAATATGTCCTTGATGTCAGGGATTTTCCAGGAGACGCGATTCAGGAGAAAGTCGTGCATGACGTGAATGTGATTGTCCGGGATCCGGAAGTAAAAATCGTCGTAGAAACCATGGGAGGGGTAGAACCGGCTTATACGTTTGTAAAGTCCATGTTAGAAGCGGGAAAGCATGTTGCAACGTCTAACAAGGCGCTTGTGGCCGATAAAGGGGCGGAGCTGATTGCGCTTGCCAAAGAAAAAAACGTCAATTTTTTGTTTGAGGCGAGCGTAGGCGGCGGCATTCCGATTATCCGTCCGTTAAATTCTTCTTTAACTGCGGATGAAATAGAAGAGATTACCGGAATTTTAAACGGAACAACAAATTATATGATGACCAGAATGGCAGAGGAGGGCGTCGAGTTTCAGGACGTATTAAAAGACGCGCAGGAGAAAGGTTATGCGGAAAAAGATCCTACCGCCGATGTGGAAGGATATGACGCATGCCGTAAAATTGCGATACTGACTTCTCTGGCATGCGGACAGCAAGTCGATTTTCAGGAAATTCATACCGAGGGGATTACAAAGATTTCCGCAGTGGATATGAAATATGCAAAGAAAATGGGACGGGTGATTAAGCTTCTGGCTTTGAGCAGAAAGACGGACGGGGGATACCAGGCCATGGTCGCGCCGTTTTTGCTGTCGCAGAGCCATCCGCTGTATCATGTCAACGACGTATTCAATGCGATTTTTGTTCGTGGAAACGTGCTGGGCGACGCGATGTTTTACGGCAGCGGCGCAGGGAAGCTTCCGACGGCTTCCGCAGTCGTTGCGGATATGGTTGACATTGCCAGGCATCTGGATAAAAATATCTGGGTAGAGTGGAGTTCGAAAAAAATGGCTCTGGCGGACTTCAAAAAGGCCGAACATACATTTTTTGTACGCACGTCTTCGGATCCGAAAACTGTTTCCGACGTATTTGGCGAAGTGGATTTTACAGACGCAGGAATCGAGGGTGAAACAGGATTTGTCACATCTGTGATGACGGAAGAAGCGTTTGCAGATAAGGCGAAAGAGCTTTCGGGCATTCTTTCCGTGATCCGTGTTGGAAAATAGAGGAGCGATTCTATGAAATATCTTGTAATATTAGGGGACGGCATGGCAGACCGTCCCATTGAAGCTTTGGGGAGTCAGACGCCCCTTGCTTTTGCAAAAACGCCTGTGATGGACGCGCTTGCCGCAAAAGGGGAAATCGGTTTGGTACATACGATTCCGGATGGGATGAGTCCCGGAAGCGATACGGCGAATTTGTCGGTACTGGGCTATGATCCGAAAAAATATTATTCCGGACGTTCTCCGCTTGAGGCGCTCAGTATTGGCGTGCCGATGAAAGAAACGGATATTGCGCTAAGATGCAATCTGGTGACGCTGTCCGAAGAGGAAGATTCCTATGAAGCGCGCAGGATGATCGATCACAGTTCCGATGAAATATCTACGGAGGATGCGTCCATATTGCTTGAGGCAGTCAGAAAAGAACTGGAAACGGAAGAGTTTTGTTTTTATGCGGGAACCAGTTACAGGCATCTGTTGATTTGGGACAGGGGCGAAGTGATAAATTTTGCGCAGCCGCATGATATATTGGGCCAGGAAATTGGAGATTATCTGCCAAAACACCCGGCTTTTCTTGAAATGATGAAAAAAAGCTATGAAATCTTATCCCGTCATCCCATCAATGAAGAACGCAGAAAACAGGGAAAAAATCCCGCCAATTCCTGCTGGTTCTGGGGAGCGGGAACAAAGCCGTCTCTGGATTCTTTTGAGGAAAAGACGGGGAAGAGAGGGGCGATGATTTCAGCGGTGGATTTGCTGAAAGGAATTGCCATTGGAGCTTCCATGAAAGTCGTTGCGGTAGAGGGAGCAAACGGCGGCCTGAATACCAATTACGAGGGAAAGGCAAAGGCGGCTGTTGACGTCCTGACAAAGGAAGGGTATGATTTTGTCTATGTGCATCTGGAAGCGCCCGATGAGATGGGGCACCAGGGAAGCGTGGAGCGGAAAGTGCAGGCAATCGAATATTTGGATCAGAGGATTGTTGGTCCGATAGCAGAGGGATTGCGTGCTGCCGGGGAAGAATTTCGCATGGCGATTCTTCCGGATCATCCGACGCCGATTAGCATTCGAACCCATACGTCGGACAATGTACCATATTTGCTGTACGACAGTACGATAGATCAAAGACAGAATCAAAAATACAACGAAGCAGAAGCAGAACGCTCCGGTCAAAAGATTGCCCACGGGCATGATTTGATGCGTCGTTTGCTTTTGGCTGATTGAGGAGTAATGACATGATAAAAGTAGTAAAATTTGGCGGCAGTTCCCTGGCAAGCGCAGGACAGTTTGCCAAAGTAGGAGACATCATCCGGTCTGATGAAAGCCGGAAATATGTTGTGC
>CATOKN010000118.1 GCA_951800425.1 uncultured Lachnospiraceae bacterium | reverse complement strand
GTTCATAACAGCGCATCGGATCCTCAGTGATAAGCTGCTGCGCACATGCATAAATGCCCAAAGAAGTTACTTCCGAACTGCTGTTGCCTGCTAAAAAGAAATCCAAGACTTGATCTAATTCTTTACATGAAAAATGATATTGTTCGTTTTCCCGCTCCTCATACAGCTTTACAGCAAGATAAGAAGCAAAGATACCTCCGGCATAATCCAGCCACTGCCGCCTTTCCTCTTCGGACAGGTTGTGTTCTGACAGAGAATGCATCATAGCAGCAGAGTTTGCGACATAGTTGTTTTTATCATTTACCATTTCATAAATCGTTTGATACAGTTTCAGGATTTTGGGATTGTCTCTTTCAGGCATATATGTGGAATTGTTCAATTCTCCTATACTTTTGATCATATCCAGCATTTGAGTCATTGTTTCCCGCTCCTCTTTTTCTAATAGATATATCTTTGTGGTTCTGTTACAGGTCGCACCTTGACCAGGCGTACCCTGTAACATGAACTCCACTATATCATACTATTACATTTTTTACAACAATCCTCATGTCGTTACCACGCTGACGCTTAAATTTTTATTTGCTCCCCCTGCGCTCTCCATATGCCACATAAATCAGCGTATAACAGGCCATAACTCCGGAAACGATTGGCGCGATCATTCCGAGCATGCCAAGCTCCTCTCCATAATGATTTCCAAAATACCAGACCATGGGAATCCGAAGAAGCAGCGCGCCCGCACTGCAGCTTATCATCGTCCAGACCGTCTTCTGTTTTCCATTTAAATACCCATTCAGACAAAATACCATAGCCACCATAATGTAATCATAGCTGCAGGAACGAAAAAACGGAATCCCCGCCTGAATAATGTCGGCGTCCTGCGTAAATACGCCAAGCATCGTCTGAGGCGCAAGCTGCGCCCAGAGCCAGAAAAAACAGGAAATCAGGCATGCAAACGACATGCCATACCACAACGATTTTCTTGCCCGCTCCATCTTGCCCGCCCCAAAATTCTGAGCCGTCACCGCAGAAAGCGCGTTTGCCATGGAAGTCGCGGAAAGCATGGCAAATACGTCGTATTTGCTTCCAATTCCGGCCACCGACGACGCATAGACGCCGCAGCGGTTCATTACCGTCATCAGATATAAAAAAGAAACCCGCACCATCAGTTCCTGAAATGAAATCGGAATTCCGATGCGGATAAGCTTTTTTGCCAGATCCGGCACAGGATAAAAGCTCTTCCATTTAAAATCAAATATAAACTTATTTTTCTTTAGGTAAATAATCGAAATAATCATGCTGGCCGCCTGGGAAATCACAGTCGCCAAAGCCGTTCCGGCCACTCCCATGCCGCAATTTCGTACAAACAAAACGTCCAGGATGATATTTATGACGCACGCGATTCCAATAAAAAACATCGGACGCATGGAATCTCCATAACCGCGCAGAATTGCGCTGATGGCATTATATCCACAGATAAAGATGTTACCCAACAGACAAATCGTAACATATTGCGTTGTCAGAAAAAAAGACTCTTCCGGCGTCTGAAGCAGCGTCAAAAGCGGCTTTTCCAAAATCAGCATCACCGCCGTTAAAACCAGCGCCACAGCCGCAAATATGGTGAGCGTCGTGCCGATGATCCCTTTGACGGCTTCATATTGTCTGCTCCCCGCATACTGCCCGCTCAAAATTGTGCTGCCCAGCGTCAGGCCCGTGACAAGACTGGTAATAATCTGCGTCACCTGCGTTCCCGTAGATACTGCCGCCACGCTCGCCGCAGAACAGTACCGTCCCACTACAAACATATCTGCAGCCCCATAAAGGGACTGCAGAATGTTTGCTCCGAAAAACGGAACTGCAAAAATCAATAATGTTTTTAAAATACTTCCTTCTGTCAAATTGTATTCTTTCATGACGTTTTATGATTTGATTGCGCTGAATTCTCCATATTTTTTCTTACCGTTATCGCCGTTGACATACGCTCTTACTTTGTAGTAGGTCTTTCTTGCTTTTGGCTTTTTCACGGTAAATTTCGTGGTCTTGGCTTTCTTAATTGTCTTTAACAGCGTATACCTGCCGTTCTTTTTCTTCGAAGCATAAATTTGATACCCTTTTGCGCCGGAAACTTTTTTCCAGGAAATTTGCGTCTTTGTCTTCTTTTTCACTTTCACGCCTTTGACTTTATCCGGCGACAGCGTGACTTTCACGATTTCACTGTATTCGCCGAATTTCTGGCTTCCGTCCGCCGCCCGCTGAAACGCGCGAATGGAAAACGTGTGCTTCGACGCATACTTAAATTTCTGGGAATATGCCGTCACAGCGGATCCGGTTATGGTTTTGATCTCCTGATAACCTTTTGTTTTGGAATCATACTCATAAAGCACGTATCCGTCGGCGCTTTCAATTTTATCCCATTCAAAAATTACGCTTCTGGAACCTTTTTTTGACTGTGTTCTCAGTTTCATTTTTTTGTTGAAATCAGACTGCAAAACAGCCGGCTTATTTTTCAGCGTTACTGTGGCGGCGTCTGCAAGCGGAACCGTAATTTCGCTTACGCCGCCGCCGTCCATATATTTTACGGCCGCTCCTGCGTCCTCTTCAAACTCTGCGGCCTCTACTTTGACCTGATACCCGCTGCCGGCAGGATTTAAGGACAATGTGCCAAGCTTTGCGTATTCGCTGTTTTTAAAAATATCCTGATCGGCTTTTCCGGAAAGAATAATATCCACCAGATAAGAGCCGTCTGTTTCCCGAATGATTTCGGCATCTTTTACCGCGCTTTTCAACGTGCTTTCAAACTGAAAAGAGGGCTCTTTGATGGAACCGCTTTCTACCGTAACGCAAAGCTTAAGGCGCAGCGACGTAATCGTTTCCAGCTTTCCTTCCGGCAGATTCAGCCCAACGGATACGCTGTCATTTCCTGCCGTCAGCACTGCCTTATTGTTTTGCGCAGCGGCAAAAGCCGCTGGCGAAAACAGTACAAAAAGCATGGTTAATACTATATATCTCATCCACTTTTTCATTTCGAACCTCCTTGAAACGTAATATCCGGCAGAACATCCGGCAGCTGAATCAGCTGCGTATCGCTGACAATACGCTCGCCCTCTAACGTCAGGGCGTTATCGACGCGGTAAAGCTCTCCGCGTACGCCGTTCATCTTCTGAAGCGACGCTTCATCCCACTGGCCAGGCTCCACATAATATACCCAGGTTCCGTCGGAAGTTTCTCCCAGATTGCCCTGTTTTGGCTTCTCAGCAAGAATCACCTGTTTTGCCAGCACGTTGCCGTCTTTTTCTCCTACGACGTTTCCATCCCCGTCATACAAAATTACTATGTTATATGCCGGATTTCCTTTATATGTTCCGGTAAAAATGAGGGAGCCCTGCGGTATCACATCCTCCGCCTTATCCCCATACGGATAATCTGCCGTCAGCACGCCGACTGCCGGCTGGCCGTCGCCCGCTTTCATAAATTCCAGATTATCTCCGGTAGGTCCGCATACTTCAATTTCCTGAATCGAAATATTTCCGGCCTGTGAAATCGTCAGCCGCACATACCTTGCGTTATAAGTTCCAATCCAGTGTTCTCTTTCGCCCTCTTCCACAGAATCAAACCAGATGGTATCGTTTGTTCCGTCAAGGCCCGCATAGTGTTCTTTTACCGCCGTCCAGGCTGTTCCATCTTCACTGACTTCAACGGTAACGTCTGAAAGCGCGCTTCCCTGATATTTCAAAGAAGTTACTTCTTCTGTTTTATGCATATCCACGGTAATTACGGCCGTTCCGTCGCTGCTGCCGTTATAGGTTCCGGCTGCAGTCCTGTCATTATCCAGAATCCGCTCAATGCTGTTTATTTTCTTTTCTTCCAGACTGCCCGATCCGCTTTCATGATAACCGCTGTCCGGATCTTCCTCATCCGGATCAATCGCCACGTCGTCTTCCGACGTCATATTCGTTTCAACCGTCCAGGACGATTTTTCCAGTACGCCGTCTGTTTGAATCTTCACGGAACCGGCTGATTTTACGTTCGAATAATTCAGGTATTTATCTACTGCCCGAACTTCGTATTCCATTACTCTGTTGTTAATCGTTGAAACCGTATCGACAAACACTGTGGACGCCGCCGTATCTATCGGCTTAAATCCAACCACCTCTGTCTTCTTTTCACCGTTCGAAATCATGCTTCGGCTGATTTCATAACCCAAAATCAAATCCGCATCCTGATTGGCAGCAATTCTGATTTCCGCCTGGTTGGCGTTTGCCGTAACAACCGCTTCGGTTATAGCGTCTCCATCTTTGACCGTTCCCGCTTCCTGCGGATTTGCAAGACGGTAGCTCCTTGCGTCTTCATTTGCATAATAAAGCGCTTTTTCATCTGCTTCTCCATATTTTTCAGCGTAAGAAACAGTCGCTTCATCCGGAACCATGCCCCAGCGTTCAAAGAACGGCAGGATATTTTTATTTGCCGCCGCACAGGCCAGCCGCATCAGATTCTGATCTGAACCGCCGTTTAACGCAAGTCCTTCCTGAGGCGCCATCGCCGGATTTCTGGAATACGTATCGACGCGCGCAAAGAAAAGATTGTTAAACTGCTCTTCATAATTGTCATAAATATGCCTGTCGTCTGCCTGATCGTCAAAAGCAAGATGAAGCTGCCAGTACAGCGCAAGCTGCGTAAATACGTTGGACGCGCGTCCGACGCTTCCCGACGTCACTTTCTTATAAACATTATCATACGTATAACGTATTTTTCCAGTCAGAAGCTGTGCAAAATAATTGTTTGTCACTTCCGCAACCGCATAGCTTCCCTGATTGATGTCATGGCCGATTTCATGCGCAATTCCCCATCCAAAGCCAGACATATCGTTTGGACCGCTCAGAGCGGAAGATCCCCATTCGATGCCGATATGATTGCCCGACGCATACATAAATGCTCCGGCAAACATCCTCATATACCGGATGTTTAAATGCTGGGACGGCATCGCGTTCTTTCCATGCGTTGTTCCGGCGTCATCGCTTAATCCTTTGTGCTGATAAAACAGCGTCATTGTATCTTCCATTGCTTTCAGCGCGTTGTCAAGCTTTGTTACTTTATCCTGCGCGCTCTGTATTCCTGCCCAGATCTGCGTCGCCGGCAGTGAATACATCATGTCTTCCATCATAATATCGGTCGCATTTAAAATACAGTTCGTCTGATCATAGTCATATTTTGCATTTTCCGTATTTACATGCTGCGTACCATGATTTTCCTCAATTTTACCGACATAAGCTCCCAGTTCTTCTACATACGCTTCAATTGCAGCTCTGCGCTCTGCCTCTGCTTTTCCATATACGCTGAGAGCCGGAATGTCGCTGCCGCCGCTGATGCGCACCGCATACTGATCGGATGCGTTATTTCCGGTATAAGCCACATAAACCTGGCCGCCTCTCTCGAAGTCTTTTGTCGAAATTCGTGGAACTGTAATTTCATTTCTGCCCACTTTTAAGCCCATGGTCTTGAAAAAGCCGCCCGCTTCCGAATGATGCTGCGTAAATACGAGCTGAAGCTCCGCAGAATCTCCCGTTCTTTTCGCATTGTGGCCTACATATACAAGAATGCTGTCTCCGGCATTCACCGCTTTTCCAAGCGGCTGCCATGCATTTAAGCCTCCAAATCCCAAATGACCGTCTTTTTTTGCCGTAATTGTGTTATCCACTTCATAAGACGGCGCAAGATCCGAATTGAGAATCTCTCTTGCCGTTTTCAATTCCAGTTTCAATTCACTGTATAGCGGATGCAGCTCTTTGCTTGCTTCATCCCGCGTCTCAAGGCGCGTCTCAAGCGCGGCAATTACAGCTTCCGTTACGTCATTTTTCAGAGTCGTATGCATTTCATCCGCATACAGGCCCATAATTTCATCTTCCAGAGAATCGTACCGATGGAAATGAATTTCTCCAACCTTCATATCCGCTCTTACACTGGCCCTTCCAAACGACAGATGCACTTTGTTGGCAGTGATTGTCTCATTAAATTTTATAATATAGAACGGATTGTCGTTTTCATCCCGTTTCTCAAGAACTTTCGTTCCCATAATTTTCTCTTCAGAACCGTCTTTGCTCCAGTATCCGACTCTCGCGTATTCCAGCCTTGCCACCTGATCTACCGCCGCATACGTAATATAATTCATCTGGTAATCGT
>CATOKN010000117.1 GCA_951800425.1 uncultured Lachnospiraceae bacterium | reverse complement strand
GCTTTTATGCGTTCTTACCAAGGGAAAGATCAATCCTTTGATTGGTTCCGCCGGAGTTTCCGCTGTTCCGATGGCTGCCCGCGTTTCACAGAAAGTTGGCGCGGAAGAAGATCCGACGAACTTCTTGCTGATGCATGCAATGGGACCGAATGTGGCCGGAGTAATTGGAACGGCCGTTGCAGCCGGCATATTTATGGCGATTTTTGGGATATAAGATAATACCTGCGGATCTGAAAGCAGATGATGTCTTATAAGTAAGCAGCGAAGCAGAATCGTGCCTTGTTTGGATTACGAATTTCTGCTGAATAAATTAGGAGGAAAGAATCATATGTCAGAAGCGACAAAGAAACCTTTAAAAATAACCGAAACAATCCTGCGTGACGCGCATCAGTCCCTGATTGCTACGAGAATGACGACGGAACAGATGCTTCCTATTATTGATAAAATGGATAAAGTTGGCTACCATGCGGTTGAGTGCTGGGGCGGTGCGACTTTTGATGCGTCCCTTCGTTTCTTAAAAGAAGATCCATGGGAAAGGCTTCGTAAATTGCGGGCAGGATTTAAAAACACAAAATTGCAGATGTTATTCCGCGGACAAAATATTTTAGGATACCGTCCTTATGCAGACGACGTAGTAGAATATTTTGTTCAGAAGTCGATTGCGAACGGAATTGATATTATCCGTATTTTTGACTGCTTAAATGATCTTCGCAACCTGCAGACGGCCGTTACTGCCTGTAATAAAGAGAAAGGCCATGCGCAGGTAGCGCTGTCCTATACGCTGGGAGACGCTTATACGCTGGAATACTGGACCGATATTGCAAAGAAAATTGAAGATATGGGCGCGAATTCCATATGTATTAAGGATATGGCGGGTCTTCTTGTTCCGGTGGAAGCGACAAAACTGATGAAAGCTTTAAAATCAGCGACTTCTCTTCCGATTGAACTGCATACGCATTACACATCCGGCGTAGCTTCTATGACCTGTATGAAAGCAATCGAGGCAGGATGCGATATTATTGATACGGCAATGTCTCCGTTTGCGCTTGGCACCAGTCAGCCGGCAACAGAGGTTATGGTAGAGGCGTTTAAAGGAACGGAATATGATACGGGACTGGATCAGAATCTTTTGGCGGAAATTGCCGATTACTTCCGTCCGCTGCGTGAAGAAGCGTTAGAGAGCGGATTGATGAATCCGAAAGTACTTGGCGTAAATATTAAGACGTTATTGTATCAGGTACCGGGCGGTATGTTATCCAACATGGTATCTCAGTTAAAAGAGCAGCATGCGGAAGATAAATATGAAGAGGTTTTAAAAGAAATTCCAAGAGTCCGTAAAGATCTTGGCGAACCGCCTCTTGTAACGCCGTCGTCTCAGATTGTAGGCACGCAGGCCGTATTTAACGTGTTAATGGGCGAACGCTATAAAGTAGCGACAAAAGAGACGAAAGACGTCTTGCTTGGAAAATATGGCCAGACGGTAAAACCGTTTAACCCGGAAGTTGTTGACAAGGTGCTTGGAGAAGATAAGAAAAATGCGATTACCTGCAGATATGCGGATTTGCTTGAGCCGGAACTGGATAAAATTGAAGCGGAAATGAAGCAGTGGAAACAGCAGGATGAAGACGTATTGTCTTATGCTCTGTTCCCGCAGGTTGCAACTGACTTTTTCAAATACCGCGAGGCGCAGCAAAAGGGCGTGGACGCATCGGTTGCGGATACGAAGAATGGAGCTTATCCGGTGTAGTCTGTCGTATAGAAATTTATAGAATCATAAGAAGAAAAGGACATTTGAAGCATGCGTTTCAAATGTCCTTTTTTGAAACATGATTACGCGTTGTCATTTATTTCAGGAAAACAGATTGGATATTGTGCGCGATGTGTGGTAAGATGAGAATTCAGGAAATAAATTAGAGTTATGTCAGAAAAGGAAAGGAAATGTTATGGCATCATACAACATATTAAAAAAAGACGGCAGAGCGAAACGCGCCGAATTCCACACAGTACACGGAACGATTCAGACCCCTGTTTTTATGAACGTCGGCACGGCGGCTGCAATCAAAGGAGCCGTGTCGACCGAGGACTTATATCAGATAAAGACGCAGGTAGAACTTTCCAATACCTATCATCTTCACATTCGCCCCGGAGACGAGCTGATACACGAGCTTGGAGGACTGCATCGGTTTATGGTATGGGACAGGCCAATATTAACGGATTCCGGCGGCTTTCAGGTTTTTTCACTGGCCAAGCTGCGTCAGATTAAAGAAGAGGGCGTTCATTTCCATTCGCATGTGGACGGCAGAAAAATTTTTATGGGTCCGGAAGAAAGCATGCGGATTCAGTCCAATCTGGCGTCGACAATTGCGATGGCTTTCGATGAATGTCCAAGCAGCGTGGCAGACAGAAAGTATGTGCAGAATTCAGTAGATCGGACGGCGCGGTGGCTTATGCGCTGCAAACAGGAAATGTATCGGCTGAACGGCATGGAACGTACCATTAATAAAGAGCAGCTTTTGTTTGGGATCAATCAGGGAGCAATTTATGAAGATATTCGAAGAAATCATGCGAAGCAGATTGTAGAGATGGATTTGGACGGATATGCAGTCGGAGGACTGGCAGTCGGAGAAAGTCATGAAGAGATGTACCGTATTTTGGATGCAACCGTTCCCTGTCTGCCGGAAAATAAACCAACCTATCTGATGGGAGTGGGAACTCCGGCAAATATTTTAGAGGCCGTAGATCGCGGCGTAGATTTCTTTGACTGCGTTTATCCGACCAGAAACGGCCGCCATGGACATCTTTACACCAATCAGGGAAAAATCAATTTATTTAACCAAAAATACGCAAAAGACACCCGTCCGATTGAAGAGGGCTGCAATTGTCCGGCCTGCCGCAAATACAGCCGGGCCTACATCAGGCATCTTTTAAAAGCAAAAGAAATGCTTGGCATGAGGCTTTGCGTACTGCACAACCTGTATTTTTACAATACGATGATGGAAGAAATCAGAGATGCCATTGAAGCTGGAAAATATCAAAGCTACAAAGAGGAAAAGCTCTATGGAATGAAGCAGATGCCGATTCTGCACAGGATATAGGCATTTGGTACAAGAACTAAAATTTTCATGAAATTTTTAAATTCCCTTGCCGTTTGACAGAGATTTGTGTACAATGGTTAAAGCGTTTCAGAATGCAAAACAGGAATATCATTCATTAGGAGGAAAAAGAATGTCGATTTTATTGAGTCAGGGAGCAGCGGTCAGTTCTGCCCCGATGTTAATTTCATTAGCGGTTTTGTTTATATTCATGTATTTTTTCATGATTCGTCCACAGAAAAAAGAGGCGCAGAAAAAGAACGCCATGCTTGCCGCGCTTGCAGTCGGAGACACTGTGCTTACGACGAGTGGATTTTACGGCGTGTTGATTGATATTACGGATGATACGGTCATTGTTGAATTTGGAAGCAATAAAAATTGCCGCATTCCAATGCAGAAAGGTGCAATTTCAGCAGTGGAGAAGCCGGATGCTGAATAAAGGGAAATGCAAAATAGGAAACGTGTAACGGCGTTTCCTGTTTTTGAATTATCATATCAGGCAGAGGAAAGGAGTTATGTTATGAAGTATCAGATAGGAGTGATTTCCGGCGACGGAATCGGACCGGAAATCGTAGCGGAAGCAAGAAAAGTTTTAGACCGCATCGGAGAGGTATACGGTCATACATTTGAATATGAAGAGATTTTAATGGGAGGATGCTCCATTGACGCAGCCGGCGTTCCGCTGACAGACGAGGCGATTGCACAGGCAAAGGCAAGCCAGGCCGTCTTGATGGGTTCCATCGGCGGCAATACGGCGACTTCCCCGTGGTATAAGCTAGAACCGCATCTTCGGCCGGAAGCGGGGCTGTTAAAGCTCCGGAAATCTTTAAACCTGTTTGCCAATTTAAGGCCGGCTTATCTCTATGAAGAGTTAAAAGAAGCCTGTCCGCTGCGGGAAGACATCATTGGAGACGGCTTTGACATGATGATTATGCGGGAGCTGACCGGAGGGCTTTACTTTGGCGAACGGAAAACAGAAGAAATAGACGGCCGGATGACGGCGGTCGATACGCTTACATACAACGAAGACGAAATCCGCAGAATCGCAAAACGCGGATTTGACATCGCCATGAAACGCCGCAGGAAAGTAACGAGCGTGGATAAAGCAAACGTCCTGGATTCTTCCAGGCTCTGGAGAAAAGTCGTAGAAGAAGTGGCGGGCGATTACCCGGAAGTGACGTTAGAGCATATGCTGGTAGACAACTGCGCCATGCAGCTTGTCAAAGATCCAAAGCAGTTTGACGTGATTTTAACAGAAAATATGTTCGGAGATATTTTATCGGACGAGGCGAGCATGGTGACAGGCTCGATTGGAATGCTCTCGTCCGCAAGCTTAAACGACACGAAATTCGGCTTGTACGAGCCAAGCGGCGGTTCTGCGCCGGATATTGCGGGCAAGGGAATTGCAAACCCGATTGCGACGATTTTAAGCGCGGCCATGATGCTTCGGTATTCCTTTGATCTGGACAAAGAAGCGGACGCCGTTGAAGCCGCCGTAAAGCAGGTGTTAAAAGAAAACTGGCGCACCATTGACATTATGCCGCAGGAAGAAGCAAAGCGCGCGGCCGTTACGCAGGTTGGCACAAAGGAAATGGGCGATTTGATTGCAGAAAGGATACGATAATATGAAAAGTGATCAGGTAAAAGCGGGCATGCAGCAGGCGCCGCACAGAAGTTTATTCAACGCACTGGGATTTACCGAAGAAGAAATGAAAAAGCCGATGGTCGGCATTGTAAGCTCTTATAATGAAATCGTTCCGGGCCATATGAACCTGGATAAAATCGTAAACGCCGTAAAGCTTGGCGTAGCGGAAGCAGGGGGCGTTCCGGTCGTATTTCCGGCCATCGCTGTCTGCGACGGAATTGCGATGGGGCATATCGGCATGAAATATTCCCTTGTGACAAGGGACTTGATTGCAGATTCCACAGAATGCATGGCCCTGGCGCATCAGTTCGACGCCCTTGTCATGGTGCCAAACTGTGACAAAAACGTGCCGGGACTTTTGATGGCGGCGGCAAGAATCAACGTGCCGACCGTATTTGTATCCGGAGGCCCCATGCTTGCGGGTCGCGTAAAAGGAAAGAAAACAAGCTTATCTTCCATGTTTGAAGCCGTAGGCTCCTATGCCGCCGGCACAATGACAGAAGAGGAAGTCAGAGAATATGAAGAAAAGACATGTCCGACGTGCGGTTCCTGCTCCGGCATGTATACGGCCAATTCCATGAATTGCCTGACGGAGGCGCTTGGCATGGGGCTTAGAGGCAACGGCACAATTCCGGCGGTCTACTCGGAGCGCATTAAGCTTGCAAAGCACGCCGGCATGGCGGTTATGGAAATGTATGAGAAAAATATACGGCCAAGGGATATTATGACAAAAGAAGCGGTGATGAACGCTCTGACCGTCGATATGGCGCTTGGCTGCTCCACAAACAGCATGCTGCATCTTCCGGCAATCGCGCATGAAATCGGTTTTGACTTCGATATAAAATTCGCAAATCCAATCAGTGAAAAGACGCCGAATCTCTGCCATCTGGCTCCGGCGGGACCGACATACATGGAAGATTTAAATGAAGCCGGGGGCGTATACGCCGTGATGAAAGAGCTTGCGGACGCGGGACTTTTACATACCGACTGCATAACGGTAACCGGAAAGACCGTCGGGGAAAATATCAAAGACGCCGTCAACAAAGATCCGAAAGTGATTCGTCCGCTGGACAATCCGTATACAAAGACGGGCGGCCTTGCCGTATTAAGCGGAAACCTTGCTCCGGACGGAAGCGTGGTAAAACGCTCCGCAGTCGCGCCGGAAATGCTCGTTCACGAGGGTCCGGCCAGGGTATTTGAATGCGAAGAAGACGCCATTGCAGCGATTAAGAGCGGAAAAATCAACGCGGGAGACGTTGTCGTTATCCGTTATGAGGGGCCGAAAGGCGGGCCCGGCATGCGGGAGATGTTAAACCCGACGTCCGCCATTGCAGGAATGGGCCTTGGCTCTTCGGTCGCGCTGATTACGGACGGACGCTTTTCCGGCGCAAGCCGCGGCGCATCCATTGGACACGTTTCTCCGGAAGCTGCGGTCGGCGGTCCGATTGCGC
>CATOKN010000116.1 GCA_951800425.1 uncultured Lachnospiraceae bacterium | reverse complement strand
ACGGAAGAAACGGTGACGGCAGCGGAAATCAGCAGCTTTCAGCTCGAGACGATTTGCGACTTTGCACCGGAAGTTACGGCTATTTTAAATATTACGCCAGATCATTTGAACAGGCATCACACGATGGAAAATTATATTGCCGCGAAAGAAAGCATTACAAAAAACCAGGGAAAAGACGATCTTTGCGTACTCAATTATGAAGACGAAGTTTTAAGAAGCTTTGGCATGGAGCAAAAGACGAAAGTTACCTGGTTTTCAAGTGTAAGAGAGCTTTCTGACGGGCTGTATTTAAAAGAAGGCGTGATTTATATGGCTGCGGCGAAAAGTAAAACGGAATTGATAAAAACCGATGAATTAAAGCTTTTGGGCAGACATAATTATGAAAATGTTATGGCCGCGGCCGCCATGGCCCTTGGAATTGGAGTCCCTCTTTCAAAAATCCGTGAAGTTTTGTTCCGATTTACGGCAGTGGAGCATAGAATAGAATATGTGGCGGAAAAGAGGGGCGTACAATTTTTTAATGATTCTAAGGCGACAAATCCGGATGCTGCAATACAGGGAATTTTGGCGATGAAAAGGCCGACGTATCTGATTGGTGGCGGCTATGACAAAGAGTCGTCCTACGATGCGTGGATAGAAGCGTTTTTAGGAAAGGTAAAAGAGCTTGTTTTAATTGGAGACACCAGGGAGAAAATTGCGCAAACAGCAAAAGCCCATGGCTTTTTTCATATCGTAATGGCGAACTCTCTGGAAGAGGCGGTAAAAATTTGTTATTCGCATGCAAGCGCAGGAGACGCCGTGCTGCTTTCTCCGGCGTGCGCAAGTTTTGGATTATTTATCAATTATGAGGAGCGCGGAAAAATCTTCAAAGAGATTGTGCGCAGCTTAGAGGAGTGAATGTATGAGCCGTAGTCCAAAGGCCGGAAAAAACAAAGAAAAACAAATGAGATATTTTGACTATACGCTGTTGTTTATCATTATCTTTCTGGTGGGCTTTGGCCTTGTCATGCTTTACAGTACAAGTTCCTATAATGCGCAGCTGAAATTTGACGATTCCGCTTTCTATTTAAAGAAGCAGTTGTCCGCGACGCTTTTGGGTTTTGCGGGAATGCTTCTTGTGGCAAATATTGATTATCATGTCTGGCTGAAATTAAGCGGGTTGGCTTATTTGACGGCGGCGGCGCTTTGTACGGCGGTTATTTTTGCGGGAACGAATTTAAACGGTTCCACACGGTGGTTAAAGATTGGACCGCTTAGCTTTCAGCCTTCTGAAGTGGCGAAAATGGCTGTGATATTATTTCTTTCGGCTCTAATCAGCCGGATACCGAGGCAGATGGGGAGTTTTTATACGATTATCAAGGTAATCGTTTTGGTACTTCCGATTGTCGGAATTGTTGCTTACAGCAATCTGAGTACGGCAATCATCATTCTTGGAATCGCTATCTGTCTTATTTTTGTGGCAAGTCCGAAGTATTTACAGTTTATCGTAATGGGAGGAATCGTGCTGGCAGTTGGAGCGGTTTTTATCATGCTGGAAAGCTACCGGGCGGAGCGATTGAAAATCTGGCTGAACCCGGAAGCTTTTGAAAAGGGGTATCAGACGCTGCAGGGACTTTATGCCATCGGATCGGGAGGACTGTTTGGAAAAGGTTTGGGCGAGAGTATGCAAAAGCTTGGATTTTTGCCGGAAGCGCAAAACGACATGATTTTTTCCATTATCTGTGAAGAACTGGGATTATTTGGCGCCATTTGTGTTATACTGCTTTTTTTACTTTTGCTCTGGAGGTTTCTGGTCATAGCCAACAATGCGCCCGATTTGGCCGGAGCGCTGATTGTAGTCGGCATTATGTCTCATATTGCGCTTCAGGTGATTTTAAATATTGCGGTAGTTACCAATTCCATTCCAAATACGGGCGTTACGCTTCCGTTTATCAGTTATGGAGGAACTTCTGCGGCCATTCTTCTGACGGAGATGGGCCTTGCGCTCGGCGTATCCCGCGGAATTAAATTAGAGAAGGTATGATATGAAAAAGAACAGAAAAGAGACGATTCGGGAAAAAAAGCGAAAGGCAAAGAAGCGGAAGCGGATATTGTACATGCTGTTCGCGCTTTTGGTCGTTATTGTAATTTCCATCCTTATTATCTGGAAAGTATTTACGGTGCGGAAAGTCGTGGTGGAAGGAAATACGCATTATTCTGCAGAACAGATTCAAAAGTTTGCGTTAAGCGACGAATATTCATGGAATTCCCTTTATGTGGCGCTGAAATACCGGTTTCTGAAAGTAAAGGAAATTCCTTTTGTGGACAGTATGGAAGTGTCTTTGAAAAATCCGCACACAATTGAGATAACGGTAAACGAAAAGGGAATGATTGGTTATCTTTATATTCCGACCATCAATCAGAACGCGTATTTTGACACAGACGGATTTGTAGTGGAAACGTCAAAAGAAACGATTGCCGGAATCCCGCGCGTAGAAGGGCTTGACTGCGATCAGGTGGTTTTATATGAAAAGCTTCCGATAAAGGACGAGCATATCTTAAAGAGTCTGCTTGGCGCGACAAGGTCTCTTCAAAAAAACGAGGTAATTCCCCTTAAGATTCTGTTTGACGAGAAAAGTAAAATTTCTCTGGATTATGGTTCCATACAGGTTTTACTTGGAAATTCAGACAATCTTACGCAGAAAATTCAGCGTATTTCTTACATTTTGCCCAGTCTTTCCGGAAAAAAAGGAGTATTGCATGTGGAAAACTGGACGGAGAATACGACGAATATTATATTTGATGAAACAAAATAAAAAAAGTTCGAATTTGTTCTAATTTCTTATTGATTAATTGGAGGAAAAACTATATTATAAACAGTAAGGGCTTTGCGTTAGAAAAGTTTGAATTGTGAATATCAGACGCAGCCAAAATGAAAAAGATTTGAAGATAAATTCAGATAAATTTTTGTAAGAAATAAAGGAGGAACTACCTTGCTCGAAATTAAAACACCAGAGGCATATTCGACTGCAAAGATTATTGTGATTGGAGTGGGCGGAGCCGGAAATAATGCAGTAAACAGAATGGTTGACGAGGCCGTGGAAGGAGTGGAGTTTGTCGGAGTCAATACGGACAAGCAGGCGCTTATGCTATGTAAGGCTCCTGCGTTGATTCAAATCGGAGAAAAGCTGACAAAAGGCCTTGGGGCCGGCGCACAGCCTGAAATCGGGCAGAAAGCCGCCGAAGAAAGTATAGAGGAGCTGTCTGCGGCCATCAAGGGAGCCGACATGATTTTCGTTACCTGCGGCATGGGAGGCGGAACAGGTACGGGGGCTGCTCCCGTCGTTGCCCGGATTGCAAAAGAACAGGGGATTCTGACGGTCGGCGTTGTAACGAAGCCGTTTGATTTTGAAGGAAAGCCCCGTTTGGCAAACGCAGTTTCTGGAATTGAGCGTTTGAGAGAATGCGTGGATACGCTGATTGTAATTCCGAACCAGAAATTGCTGGAAATCGTAGACAGAAGAACTACCATGCCGGATGCATTGAAAAAAGCGGACGAGGTTTTACAGCAGGCAGTTCAGGGGATTACGGATTTGATTAACGTACCAGCTTTGATTAATCTTGATTTTGCCGATGTTCAGACGGTTATGAAAGATAAGGGGCTGGCGCATATCGGCATTGGAACGGCGAAAGGGGATGACAAGGCAATCGAGGCGGTGAAGCTTGCCGTTGCAAGTCCGCTGCTTGAAACGACGATTACCGATGCGTCTCACGTTTTGATTAATGTTTCCGGCGATATTGCCCTGATGGATTCCAGCGAGGCGGTAAGCTACGTACAGGATCTTACGGGAGATAATGCAAATATTATTTTTGGAGCCAAGTACGATGAAAATATGACGGATCAGGCTACCATTACGGTGATTGCCACGGGGCTTGAAAATCCGGCCGCTTCCGCTAAGCCGACGGGTAAGTTCCAGTCCTCCTCCATAGGACAGGTGCATGCGATGACGGGTACGTCCCGTATGCCATCGGCGGGCGCGAGATCTGTAACGACGCAGCCAGCCGGAATACACGGCA
This sequence comes from uncultured Lachnospiraceae bacterium, assembly GCA_951800425.1. Classification (GTDB taxonomy): domain Bacteria; phylum Bacillota; class Clostridia; order Lachnospirales; family Lachnospiraceae; genus Roseburia_B. The sequence goes on along the minus strand of CATOKN010000116.1, from coordinate 2,143 downwards.
CGTCTTCCGGTATGGGATCTTCCATGCAGCAGCCGACTACGACGCCGTTTAATTATGGAGGCATTAAAAAGCCGCCAAAGCCGGAAAGCACGGTAAAGCAAAAAGATATACAGATACCGGACTTTTTAAAGAATACCAGAAGATAATCGGAATTCAAATTACATAAAGACCCTGGGAAGAAAAGATGCTTCCCAGGGTCTTTTTTTGTCAGTTTTGTAAGATGAATTTCTGGGAAAAAATTCCTTCGTTTGACAAAAAATAAAAGGAGCTTCTTCTATAATGAATGTCAGAAGATGGCTGGAGGTGAAGAGTGAACTATGAATTTTATGCGGATGTATTTTTCCTGACAAATTTCTATCTGGATTTTCTGGCTGTGTACGCAGTCAGCGAGATACTGCAGCAAAAGAAAAGACTGCTTCGGTATCTGCTTTGCTGCGCTTTTTGCAGTCTGGCGGGCTGTCTGCTATTTTTGTCAGTGGAAAATTATGATGTTTATCTTTTGTGCGTACATTTTATTTTAAATCCGGGAATGACGCTTTTTTGCTTCTTCCCGGTGAAAAAGGGGATATATGTAAAAGCCTTTTGTCTGACGTATTTTGTGATATTGCTGCTTGGGGGCGGCATGGAGTGGACTTACGTTACAATCGCAGACAGGAGCTGTTATGAATTCTGCCTGTTTTTGATGGCTGTTCCGGTTATGGTATTTCTTTTTATTTTACGCAGAAAACGAAAAAATGTGCAGCGTTTTTACTGCGTCAGGATTGAGCATGGTGAAAAAAGCGTACAGTTATGCGCGTTGTATGATACGGGAAACGGACTGATGGATCCTTATGTGAAAGAGCCGGTACACATCGTATCCAGAGAGGCTTACGAAGCGTTGGGAGGGAACGATGTATTTTCTACGCGTTTGATTCCATTTTTTTCGGTAGGATGTCAAAACGGATTGCTGAGCGCGTTTACTGTGGAACAATTTTGGATGGAAGAAGAGGAAATGAGATATAAAATTTCTCCTGCGGTTTTGGCAGTGGCCGAGGATGAAGTTTTTCAAAACCGGGCATATCAGATGATATTGAATTGTAAAACTATGGAAAGAAAAGAGGAAGAATTATGTACATAAAAATTAATATACCAAAACAAATCCAGTTTAAATGGATGCCGTCCGTTTATCAGATGATGTTTGGACAAAAAAATGACATTCACTATATTGGAGGCGCAGAAGTGCTTCCTCCGCCTTTAGAAGCGGAAGAAGAAGCCGCGTGTATCAATCGTCTTGGCGAGGGCGGCCAGGATGCGGCGAAAAGCACGTTGATCGAACATAATCTGCGCCTTGTCGTGTATATTGCAAAAAAGTTTGACAATACCGGTATTGGCGTGGAGGATTTGATTTCTATCGGCACCATCGGTCTGATTAAGTCTATCAATACGTTTAATCCGCAGAAGAATATTAAGCTTGCGACGTATGCTTCCAGGTGTATCGAAAATGAAATTCTCATGTACTTAAGAAGAAACAGCAAGACAAAAATGGAAGTCAGCATTGACGAGCCTTTGAACGTGGACTGGGACGGCAATGAGCTATTGCTTTCAGATATTCTGGGGACGGATGAGGATGTAATTTACCGGGACATTGAGGCGGAAGTGGAGCATCATCTTCTGGGGAAAGCAATTGATAAGCTTTCCGGCAGGGAACGCTTGATTGTGGAGCTTCGGTACGGCCTTGGACGCGGCGGGGGAAGAGAACTGACGCAAAAGGAGGTGGCCGATCGGCTCGGCATTTCACAGTCTTATATTTCCAGACTGGAAAAGAAGATTATGCGGAGACTGAAGAAAGAGATGATTCGTTTGGAATAAGATTCCTTGTTCAAATAGGCTTGAAAAAATGCCTGCTTCTTGTTACAATCCATTGATGAACAATCAAAGGAGAGATAAGCCCTATGAATGAAGAATCTTATTTGCTTCTGGTAAAAGAAATTTTACAGCAGAAAATCCGGGAAATTGCTGAAAAAATTGAGGAAAATGAGAAAGACATTGCGTCCATGCATGAATATTTCTGGGATAACTATACGGAATTTGATGAATATGGTTATGAAATATATGATAATGGAAGCGCATTAAAAGGCCGGATAAAAGAGCAGGAGAGTTACGC
>CATOKN010000115.1 GCA_951800425.1 uncultured Lachnospiraceae bacterium | reverse complement strand
GGCCAGTATAACAGAAATATTGCAAACGGCGTAGAAATTGCGGGCGGTACCCAGGGAATCCGGCAGGTCGCGTCTTCATTATCGGAGATGTCGGTTGGGAATGTGTTTGAGGGCAGCGTCAGCCATATGGAAAACGGAGTGGTAACGCTTGGACTGCCGGACGGAAAGTCGATTCAGGCAAAGCTTGATTCCGGCGTTTCCGTAAAAATGGGGGAGTCCATGTTTTTTCAGGTCAAATCCAACAATGGAGCCCAGATTGCCATACGTCCTTTTTCCGGAAGCTTTGGCAGCAATCCGACGCTTTTAAACGCATTGGAAGCGGCAAATCTTCCGGTCAACGGCAAGACGATAACAATGGTCAATACGATGATGGAACAGTCGATGTCAATTGACAGGCAGAGCCTGATGAGCATGGCAAGGCTGATTATGGGTAACGACGGCATGGATGTAAATTCGATTGTTCAGATGGTAAAGCTGGGTATTCCGGTGACGCAGGAGATGATTGCCCAGTTTGAAAATTACAAATCGGATCAGTATGCGATTTTGAATCAGTTAGAATCCGTGATGGGACTGCTTCCGGAAGAACTGGCGGGAGGAAATGTAAGCCAGGAGGAGATGCTTGCGTTAAACAGGGAAATGATGAAAGTTTTTTTGGGCGAAGGGGAGCTTTCGTCTGCCATTCAGACAGACGGCGAAGTTTTAGAACAGCCGAAAGAAGCCCAGGCGCTACAGTTTGACGCGTTGGGAAAACCGGAAAGAGCCGTTTTGAAAACGGCGACAGACGGCGGAGAGGGGATATTGCAGACGAGAGCGGAAGACGCGCTGCTTTCGGAGGAGATTTTAAAAGGAGCGAAAGACGCGCCGGAGAAGGTGCAGGACGGTTTTCCAAAAGAAGCTTTGGAGGGAGACCAGAGGACGGCTCTGAAAAGTCTTTTGAGCGGAAGCGAGCTGCAGCAGATGGCCAGACATCTAGCGGAAATTCCGGAATTTGCAAAAAACCCTGCGTTATTTCAAGAGGGGGCTTTTCGCGGCGAAGTGGAGGCAAAAGAATTTTTACAGCTTCTGGCGAAAGCGTTTGCTTCTGAGGATCCATTTGTAAAAAAAGCAATGGGAGAGCTGACTTCTTCTAAGGAATATCGCGCGCTGGTTCGAAACGTCATGGAACAGCAGTGGCTGATACGGCCGGAGGAGTTAAAAACAGAAAATAAAGTAAAAGAGCTTTACGAACGTCTCGACCGCCAGCTTGGACAGATGGAAAAAGTATTGAAATCGTTTGGACAAAGCGCGCCTCAGTTGTCGGATACGGCTGCGAATGTGCGCAGCAACATTCAGTTTATGAATCAGTTAAATCAGATTTATGCGTATATGCAGATACCGCTGAAATTGGCCGGGCAAAATGCCCATAGTGATTTATACGTATATTCGGATAAGCGAAAGAAAAGAGAAAAAGACGGAGAACTGACGGCGTTTCTGCATTTGGATTTGGACCATCTTGGCTCTACCGACGTTTCGGTGAAGCTGCGGGATAAGCAGGTGGCGACGGATTTTTATCTGGCGGACGACGCGTCGTATCAGTTGATTCTGGACAATATGGAGATTTTGCAGAAGCGTCTGGAGGCGAGGGGATTTCAGGTAAAGGTGCAGGTGGCGCATCAGAAAAAAGAAGCGGATTTTCTGGGAAGCCTTTTGAATCAGGGTACGGCTTCTCTGGGAGGAATGGTACACAGATATTCATTTGATGTCAGGGCGTGAGGATATGCAAAGAGGAAAGGAAAATAAAACAGTCAAAACTGCCGTCGCGCTTGCATACGAACCCGGCGACGTTGCGCCAAAGATACTGGCTACGGGAAAGGGCGAGCTTGCAGAGCGCATTATAGAAAAAGGGAAAGAAGAAAACGTCCCTTTTTATCAGGATAACAAGCTGGCGAATACGTTATCCAAGCTTCAAATCGGCGATACCATTCCACCGGAGCTTTATGACGTGGTAGCTGAGATTCTGGTTTTTGTGGACGACATGGACAGACTTCGCTCCAAGATAAAATAATGGAAAAGGAAACGGACGGCATATATGGAGAACAAAAGAAAAATCGGAAGCGCCTATGAAAACAAAGCGGCAGATTATTTGAGGCAGAAAGGACTTACGATTTTGGAGCAAAATTTTTACAGCCGTTTTGGCGAGATCGATCTGATTGCCAAAGACGGCAGGTATCTTGTTTTTATTGAAGTGAAATATCGCAGGAACGATTCCTGCGGAACGCCTTTGGAAGCGGTGCATGCAAAGAAACAGAAGAAGATTTGCAGAGCCGCTTCTTATTATTGTCTGAAAAACGGTTACGCAGATACGACGCCCTGCCGTTTTGACGTTGTGGCGATTACGGGCGATCGCGTCATTTCTCATCTGGAAAATGCATTTGAGTATCGCATATAGCAAGGGGCTGTCAGAAAATGAAACAGAAAGGATGTTGTAAGATGAAACAGGATTTGATTCCCAAATTGCATGAAATGGAGATTGGAACAGCGGAAACGCTTCCATTGTATACGTTTCCTTTGATAGAACAGTGCGGCATGGCAAAGCACGCGTTTACGACGCGGCTTGGCGGCGTCAGTAAGGGGATTTTTTCTACGTTAAATTTAAGTTTTTCCAGAGGGGATGAAAGAAGCGCTGTGGAAGAAAATTACAGGAGGCTGGCCAGGGCGCTTGGCGTAGACTACGGAAGCTTTGTGCTGTCGGATCAGACGCATACGACAAATGTTATCCGCGTCGGGAAAGCAGACGTCGGAAATGGAATTTTGCGGGAACAAAAATACCGGGATGTGGACGGCATGATAACGAACGAGGAGGGAGTTACCCTTGTGACGTTTCACGCAGACTGCGTGCCGTTATTTTTTGCGGATCCCGTGCATCGGGCGATTGGCCTGAGCCATTCCGGCTGGCGTGGAACGGCGGGGCGCATAGGCCAGGCGACGCTGGAAGCAATGCGCCGGGAATTTGGCACAAATCCAAAAGACGTCGTTTGTGCGATCGGGCCGTCGATTTGTAAAAATTGTTATGAAGTCGGAGCGGACGTGGCCAATGTGTTTGAAAGGGAGTTTTCCGCTTATAAGAAAGACGTGCTGGAAGAAAAGGGAGGCGGCAAATATCAGCTGGATCTCTGGAGGGCCAATGAAATTGTTTTGCTGGAAGCGGGCGTGCCGTCTTTTCGGATTTCCGTTACAACGGTATGCACCTGCTGCAATCCCGGGCTTTTGTTTTCTCATCGGGCAAGCATGGGCAAACGAGGAAATCTTGCGGCCATTCTTGCGTTAGCGTAAAATTTTTTCCGTCCCCATTCATAAAATCTTAAAAAATTCCTACTATTATCTTTATTGTTGATTTTGCGGCAAAGTGGTACACTAAGTGTATCAGATGTATTAATACACTTAGGTAAGGAGGTTATTGGATTGCTGCAGTTAAATTACAGGGATGCGAAACCCATATATGAACAAATCAAAGAAGGAATCCGTCATTTACTGCTGACAAATGCCATCGCCGCTGACGAGAAGCTGCCAAGCGTGCGGGAGCTGGCATCAAACCTGGCAATTAATCCCAATACGATACAAAGGGCGTATCGAGAGCTGGAAGCAGAGGGATATGTTTACAGCATGAAAGGAAAAGGGACGTTTGCAGCCGCTACGGATTTTATACACAAAAGCAGAGAGCAGGAACTTTTGATGACGTTTGACGATGTGGTGTCGGAGCTTTTTATTCTGGATGTGTCGAAAGAAGAACTGGGGTGCCGCATGCAAAATCTGGAACAGGGGAGGCTTGAAAATAATGGTTGAAGTAAGGAATCTGGTAAAAGAATTTGATGGTTTTCGCGCTTTGGACGAAACAAATATGTCTGTTAAGAAAGGAGCCATTTACGGTCTCGTTGGGCCAAATGGCGCGGGAAAATCAACGCTGCTCCGTCATTTGACCGGGATCTACAGGCAGAACAATGGCACGGTGAAAATCGATGGAGAAGAAGTATATGAAAATCCTGTAATCAAAGAGAAGTTTGCATTTATTCCGGACGATATATTTTATTTTATGCAGGCCGATACCATGGAGATGAAGCGGTTTTATCAGGGCATGTATCCCAAGTTTGACGAAAAGATGTTTATGCGTCTGATGGAATTCTTTCCAACGATTGATCCGAAAAAAAATATCCGCAGCCTTTCGAAAGGAATGCAAAAGCAGGTGGCGTTTTGGCTTGCCGTTTGTACAAGGCCGGAGCTTTTGATTTTGGACGAACCTGTGGACGGATTGGATCCTGTGATGCGCCGCCAGATTTGGAGCATCATTATGGCGGACGTATCGGAGCATGATACGACGGTCATTGTTTCATCCCACAATCTGAGGGAGCTGGAGGACGTCTGCGACCATGTGGGAATTATGCATAAGGGAAAAATTATCATCGAACGCTCTTTGAGTGATTTACAGGGAAGCGTTTGTAAGATTCAGGTAGCGTTTCAGGCGGAAATGCCGAAGCTTCCGGAAAATTTTGAAGTGCTTCATATGTCGAATACCGGAAGGGTTTATACGCTGATTGTAAAAGGAAACCCCGCGGAAGCAAAGATACAGCTTGAGAAAATGCATCCCATGCTGATTGATCTTCTTCCGTTGACGCTTGAAGAAATTTTCATATATGAATTAGGAGGGGTAGACTATGAAGTCAAAGACATCTTATTTTAATAAGACTATTTTTAAAAAGAATATTACGCATTTCTGGCCTATCTGGCTGATTATTCTCATCTGGAATCTGTTCATTATGCCGTTTATGATATATAACAGTTCATTTTCTTACCGCTCGATGGACATGGCGAGCCAGGAGATAGAGCAGATGCGTATCAATGATATTATATCCATTTCCTATGCTTATGCGAATCCGGTCGTATTGTTTATTTTTTCCACAGTTGCCGTTATGGCGGTGTTTTCTTATCTTTACAATGCGAGATCGGCAAATACGATACACGCGCTTCCTGTGACCAGGAAATCCTTGTTTCTTACAAATTATATTTCGGGACTTTTATTTCTTCTGGTTCCGGAAGTCATCGGATTTTTAACGGGAATTTTAGTCGGCGCGCTTTGCGGATATACCAGCATGAACCATCTTTTAACGGGTCTTTTGTTTGCGGCGGGAAACAGTTTTATCAGTTATAGCTTTACGGTATTGGTTGCCATGTTTACCGGACAGCTTTTGGCGGTTCCAATTTTCGCGTTGATTTTGAATTTTCTTTATGTGGGATGCAAGACGCTTGTGTCGATTGTTATGTCGCTGATTTCCTATGGAATGCCGATGACGATCCCGGAAAGCAGGTTGGACGCGTTATCACCGTTGTATTATATTACGAATCATATGCAGATGACGTTTGGGCCTTCCGAAAGCTATTCCGTTTGTACGGGAATTTCCGGAGGAAAAATCGTTGCGTTCTATGCAGTGGCGGCTGTGTTTGCCATGATTGCCGCATACCTGATTTACCGCATCCGCAATATGGAAACGGCCGGAAGCCTGATTTCTATTTCCTGGATTTGTCCGGTATTTCGGTGGGGCGTGGCGTTTTGCGGAGGAATTCTGCTTAGCGTGCTGTTTTGCAGCATTATGAATTTCTGGACGGGAAGCGAGGCGTTTCTTTGTCTGTTGATTACGTCTGTTTTATTTGGCTCCTGCAGCTTTTTTGGAGCGCAGATGTTTCTGGAAAAAGGCTTTCGCGTATTTCGTAAAAAGCGCGTCGTCGAATGCGGCGTATTTGCCGGTGTTTTAGTATGTCTGATTGTCAGTATTGAGTGCGATTTGTTTGGACAGGAAAAAAAGCTGCCGGAGGCGTCAGAGATCATGTCGGCGAATATCAGCAGTTATTCTTCTCTGGGCGGTTCCGATGAAGAAATGATTGAGGAAATTCGAAAGATTCATCAAAAGATGATTGATTCTAAACAGGAATTTGAGGCGTTTCAGGCGACAGATGACGATATTTTTTATGTGAATGTCAATTATTCTTTGAAAAATGGATCTAATTTGCGGAGACAGTATGGAATTCCTGCTTCGAAAGAGATGCTTCAGGACGAGTCGACGGTGATTCGCCAGATTGCAGGATTAAATATGCGGCCCGAAGTATATGCCAGTGAACTTTTTGGGATTTATTATGACGATATTGAACCAAGAAGCGGCAGCATAAGTCTGCGCGGAGAAAACGGGGAGTGGTATCAGCATGATTT
>CATOKN010000114.1 GCA_951800425.1 uncultured Lachnospiraceae bacterium | reverse complement strand
ATCTTCATCTCTTCCGCATGATTATACAGCTCGCTGGCTGATGCGGCAGATTCCTGAGCCGTAGCCGCGTTCGTCTGCACTACGCCGGAAATCTGCTCCATCCCCTGCTTGATTTGTTTTAAAGAAAACGCCTGCTGCGTTGCGGAATCCGCAATCTGCTCTATCATTCCGGTCGCCACCTGAGCGCTCTGCACCAATGCTTCAAGAGCTTCCGTCATCTCACCGGAAAGAGCGGTTCCCGCCGCTACCTGTTTGATGGAATTTTCAATCAAATCCGTAATATCCTGCGCGGATACTGCGCTTTTATTGGCAAGGCTCTGTACTTCACCCGCAACGACTGCAAATCCTTTTCCGGCTTCTCCGGCGCGCGCAGCTTCTACGGATGCATTCAAAGCCAGGATATTTGTCTGGAAAGAAATATCTTCAATTGTCTTGATGATGCCGCCAATTTTACGGGACGATTCTGAAATATCTCCAATCGTTGTCGTCAAAGCTTTCATTTTCTCGTCGCAAATCTGAAGCTGCTTCATCGCGTTCATAGAAGCTCCTTTTGCCGTTTCCGCATCCTCAGACGTATGATCTACCTGCGTAGTAATTTCCTGAATGCCGGAAGAAAGCTCTTCTACGGCTGACGCCTGCTGTACCGTTCCATTGGAAAGCGTCTGTGCTGCGGTAGACATCCGCTCCGACTCCTGAGCCACTTCCCTGGCCGACGAATGAAGCTGGGAAAGCGCGTCGTTTAACGAATCCAGAATCTGACGCATTGCATTTTGAATCGGAACAAATTCTCCGACATAATCATCTGAAATGGTGAGATTCATATTTCCCTCTGCCATCTGTGCCAGTTTGTGGTCAATATCGTCTATGTACTGTTTCAGTTCCCGCTTCGTCTGGTGGATGGAAGCGACCATCCTTCCGATTTCAGAAGTGTTTGGCTCCAGAGAAAATTCTGCGGAAAGATTTCCATTTGCAATTTCCTCCATCTGATTTTTCACTTCAATCACGGGACGCAGAATCTGAAATCTGGTAATCAGCATGCTGATCAGCTGAATCACGCCTACAAGCACAAACGCCAGTATCATCGTAAACCGGATAAATCCGGCCTCTTTCTGCAATGCTTCAATGTCCGTCAGAGTACGCTGATCCAAATCCGCCAAAAACTGTTCTTTCAGCTCATTGATTTTGGCAATGGACGCATTATATTCTTCTCCATATACATAATCCACCGCATCGTCGCGCTGCCCGTTCTGAACCTCTTTCATCGCCTCTTCTTCCAGAGGAACAAGCTCGTTCGAAAGCGCAGACATGTCGTCGATCATCTTTTGCTCTTCTTTTGTGATGCCGATTTCCTGCATATTCGCAACGCCAATGTCACGGTTTTTCAGGTTGTTAATTTCGTTCCAGTAATTGTCATAATGCACCTGTTCTCCGGTTGCGGCAAAAGCCCTCACCTCATTTGTCAGATAGGCAGAACCGTTCATAAATCTGTTTGCGTTATACGTCAGTGAAAACCTGTCCTCATTTGCCGTCGTAAGCTTGCCGTTCACTCTTCCATAAAAAATAAGTGAAAACACCAAGAACAACAGAGCCATTATGGAAACTCCGTTTAAAACATAGGCCAGCACTGACTGATTCATCGCTTTTTTCATTTTGACCACTCCTTTTCATTCGCCTCTCGCACTCTCCCTTATCAAAAAAACGACTGATTTTTCATTTTTTTGTAAGTCATCAAGTTATAGGAAAGCTATAGTCTTTATCATACTAAATAAGCAGAAAAATTTCAACTATATATTTTTTCCTGTATTTTCAACATCCACTTTGGAAAAGGTTTTAAGGAAATGGTTTGACAAACCTACAAAAACCCACAAACAAAAAACTGTCTATGGGTTTTCCCTATCTTTCCTGTCCACAAAAGACTGCGGTTGTCTGCCTACCGCTTCACGCGCGCGCCGCCGCCGCCCAGAATGGCTTCCACTTCTTTTTTATCCGCCATCGTCGTATCGCCCGGCGTCGTCATGGCGAGGGCTCCATGCGCCGCGCCGTAATTGACCGCCGCTTCCGCATCCTGCTTTTCCATCAGACCGTAAATCAGCCCGGATGCAAAAGAATCCCCGCCGCCAACGCGATCCAAAATCTCAAGTCCCTGATATTCTTTTGACTTATAGATTTTTCCGTCCGCCCAGCAGATTGCGCTCCAGTCATTGACGGTCGCTGTTTTTACAGTGCGAAGCGTCGTCGCCACTGCTTTAAAATTCGGATACGTTTCAGCCGCCAGATTTATCATTTTTTTATAACCGTCCAGACTCAGTTCTTTTAAATCCGCGTCGTTTCCCTCAATTTCAAATCCCAGGCATGCCGTAAAATCTTCTTCGTTTCCAATCATAACGTCTACGTACTCTGCAATTTCCCGGTTGATTTTCTGCGCTTTCTCTTTTCCTCCAATGGCGTTCCACATAGACGGCCTGTAATTCAAATCATAAGAAACAACGGTGCCATACTTTTTGGCCGCTTTTATCGCAGCCAAAACCGTCTGATTCGACTGCTCAGACAGCGCCGCGTAAATGCCGCCGGTATGCAGCCAGCGCGCGCCCAGCTCTCCGAAAATATAATCAAAATCGAAATCTTTTGGCCTGGCTTTTGAAATTGCCGTGTTCGCCCGATCGGAACAGCCCACTGCTCCCCGGATCCCAAATCCCCGCTCCGTAAAATTAATTCCATTCCGACAGACGCGGCCGATTCCATCCGTCTTCATCCAGCAAATCAACGACGTATCCACGCCTCCCTGAAGTATGAAATCTTCCATCAGCTTTCCCACTTCGTTATCGGCAAAAGCCGTAAGAATCGCCGTCCGCAGACCGAAGCACCGGCGCAGGCCGCGCGCTACATTGTATTCTCCTCCGCCCTCCCAGGCCCGAAAATTCCTTGCCGTACGTATTCTTCCCTCTCCCGGATCCAGACGAAGCATAACTTCTCCCAAAGATATGGCGTCAAATCTGCATTCCTGTTTTGACTTTAACTTCAAATCCATCTGCTTTCCTCCTGTACTATGCCCGAATATTTTTTACAAGCTCTGCGGCTTCCCGCGTCAGTTTTCGGATTTTCTGAAACTCGCCATTTTGTATCAACGCTTCTTTTACCATCCAGCTTCCACCGCAGCAAATAATTTTATCGCAGCTTAAATAATCGCGCAGATTTTTGGCGTTGATCCCTCCGGTCGGCATAAATTTTACCATGGTATAGGGCGCGGCAAGCGCCTGTATCGTCGAAACTCCTCCAAACGATTCCGATGGAAAAAATTTCAGAATACGAAGCCCCATTTTTACGGCCAGGGCAACTTCAGACGGCGTTACGCATCCTGGAAAAACCGGAATCTTTTTTTTCAGGCAGTCTTCTGCAATTTCCGGATCAAAACCAGGACTTACAATAAATTTTGCTCCGGCCGCCACTGCGCGCTTTGCCTGTTCTTTCGTCAATATGGTTCCGGCGCCTACCAGCATATCCGGATTATGCTTTACTATGCTTCGGATAGATTCTTCCGCAGCCGGCGTGCGAAACGTAACTTCCGCACAGGGCAGACCGCCCTCAGTCAACGCGTCGGCAAGCGCAAGGGCGTCTTTTGCATCCTGCAATACGACAACCGGTATTACGCCAAGCTCTTTCAGCTGTTCTTCCATCTGTTTCATTTTGCTTTGGCCTCCTTTTTTCTCTTTCATTTACATTCTAAAATTTGAGTATTCCATAACATTTTGGATTTTATGCGCAGAGCGCCAGGGATTTTCTCTTCGCATGACGTCTTTTTAAAATGGACATACTATCTCAAGATACCTTTTGATTTTGGAATGCATTTATTTTTTTACAGGCAAATTATTCTCTATGGCTTTTTGCCGTTTGAAACAGGAAAGGAAAAATCTTATGAAACATTTTATGGATGAAAATTTTCTCTTGCAGACGGACTGCGCAAAAAAACTCTACCACTCGTTTGCAGCCCCTATGCCCATATTGGATTACCACTGTCATATTGATCCGCAGGAAATCGCTGAAGACAAAAAATTTCAGAATATTACGGAAGTATGGCTTGCAAAAGATCACTACAAATGGAGGCAGATGCGTTCGAACGGCATAGAAGAACGCTACATCACGGGAGACGCTTCCGACTGGGAAAAATTTCAGAAATGGGCCGAAACTCTGGAAAAGCTTATTGGAAACCCGCTCTACCACTGGTCGCATCTGGAACTGAAACGATATTTTCAATACGACGGATGCTTAAATAAAGAAACCGCAAAAGAAGTCTGGCAGCTTTGCAATGAAAAATTAAAAGAACCGGAAATGAGCTGTCGGGGGATTATCAGGCAGTCCGGTGTCACGCTCCTTTGTACGACAGACGACCCGGCAGACTCTTTGGCATGGCACGAAGCAATCAAAAACGATCCCTCGTTTGACCCTGTCGTTTTGCCCGCCTGGCGTCCGGACAAAGCCATGCAGATAGAGGAAACGGGATTTTTGGACTACGTAAAAAAACTCGAAGCGGCAAATGAAACCGCCATCCGAAATTTTGAAGATATGAAAAAAGCAATGATCAAACGCATGAAATATTTTCATGAAAAAGGCTGCCGCATTTCCGATCACGGTTTAAGCTACGTAATGTATGCGCCGTCTTCCAAAGCCGAAATTGAAATGATTTTCCAAAAAGCGCTGAACGGAACTCCCCTGACTTTTGAGGAAGCGGCGAAATATAAAACGGAATTTCTTCTCTTCCTTGGCAGCCAATATCATCGCCTGGGATGGGCCATGCAGCTTCACTACGGCTGTATGCGAAACAACAATCACGCCATGTTTCAGGCGCTCGGCCCGGACACCGGATTTGACTGCATTGGAAATGACGCGCCCGCCAGCTGGCTTTCCGGCTTTTTAAATCATCTGGCCAAAGAAAATCAACTTCCAAAAACCATATTATATTCTTTGAATCCCGCCGACAACGCCGTCATCGGAACAGTCATCGGCTGCTTTCAGGACGCGTCTGCGCCCGGAAAAATACAACAAGGCTGCGCCTGGTGGTTTAATGATCATAAAACCGGCATCACGGAACAGATGACTTCTCTGGCTAATCTTGGAATCCTCGGCAACTTTATCGGCATGCTGACCGATTCCAGAAGCTTTTTGTCTTATACGAGGCATGAATATTTCCGGCGCATCCTTTGTAATCTGATTGGACAATGGGTGGAAAATGGAGAATATCCTTATGATGAAACCGCATTAAAAAAAATCATAGAGGGAATCTGCTATAAAAATGCTGCGGCTTATTTTGGCTTTGATCTATAGACATTCTTTCCTTAAGTCTGCAAAAACACACGATTTTCGTATCTGAGTTTTTCTTAAAACTCATGAAAAAGAGACCGTCCAAACATGCCGTGGCGTTTGAACGGTCTCTATGTATCATCCAATGATAAATTTATCCATTATTGTGTTCCGGCCGCATCCAAAAGCTTCTGGGAAACACGGGTCATTACTTCTGTATAATACTGCAGCTCGTCGTCTGTCAGCTCATCCTCCTTGACGTCTTCCATTTTCTTTGTCAATTCCGTATATTTTTCCAGATAGTCGTTATAGTCGTTCATCATTTCTTCTACATTATCTGAATCCTTGTATTTTTCCATAAACTCTACATAATCATCCATAAAAGCCTCGTAGCTGTCCAAAGCCTCTTTAAAATCCGAACCCGCGGCATCATTCTTTGTCTCTGCATCTGATGAACCGTCTTTGGAGGCCTCATCCTCCGTACTTTCTACGCTCGTTGTTTTTGCTGACGGCTCGCTTCCGCATCCCGTCAAAGGCAGTAACATTGCGGCAGACATAAGCAATCCCAATGCAGTTCTTCTTAACTTCATGTTTTCTTCCCCTTTCTTTTCAAAAGTTTTTCCTGTTTTTTGGCTCAGTAGCCTCGTATAAGATTCGTATCGCAATACGACACATCCATTATATCACAATTTCAGAAGCTTGAAAATGTTTTGCCAAAATATTTTCTCAAGGATTCACAGGATTTCTTCTTTTCTGCCGCCCTTTTGATTCCCTAATGACAAGGACAAGATGAAAAATCCAGCCGTTCACTCATCCGGCTTTCCAATGTTTGCCGATTCTAACCAGGCTACTCGCAAGCAATGCGCCCGGAACAACCATGCCAAGTATAATCTTTATGACCCACATTAGATTTTTATTCATCTCCATATGCAAATTACAAATCATAATAATGC
>CATOKN010000113.1 GCA_951800425.1 uncultured Lachnospiraceae bacterium | reverse complement strand
CTTTTGAAGGAATGGAAAAATGTGAAACTTACGTCTGGATACGCGGAGCCAACATCAACTCGGACGCCGCAAAAGAATTTACCGTGCGTTTTATTTCGGATGAATCAAGAAATGTGCTTCGCTTTAATACTCAGAACCACAAGCTCTACAGTGGTCAAAAGGATTTTATTGTGAATTTGGGATACCATGAAAAACCGCTTACCAGCATCAAGATAAAATTTCCCTATAAAGGCGTCTACAGCTTCGACGATATAAAAATCATCTGCCAGCCAATGGAAAATTATAAACGTCAGGTAGAAGCATTGCAGACATATAAAATGGAAAACGAAGAAATTGGCGTAAATACAGTAAAAGGTTCCGTATCTGTTCCGGACGAACGAATACTCTGCCTGTCTATCCCTTATACAAAAGGATGGAGCGCTACTGTAGATGGAAAAAAAGAAACGCTTTTAAAAGCCAACATTATGTACATGGCGCTTCCATTATCCAAAGGAACACACACCATTGAACTCACTTATCAAACGCCCGGGCTTTCGGCCGGCATTGGAATGAGCATTGGAGGGTTTCTCTTATTCATTTTTACATTTCGAAGAAAAAAAGATAAAAAAAGAAAAACGGCTTAACAAAGCCGTTTTTCTTTTTATTCCATAATCTCATCGACTGCATATTCATCAAATTCTTCTTCAAAATCCAAAATCTCTTCTTCATTTACGTCAGAATCCAGTCTTAAATCACGATACCGCTTCATGCCTGTTCCGGCCGGAATCAGCTTTCCGATGATTACATTTTCTTTCAGACCAATCAACGGATCTACTTTTCCTTTGATTGCAGCCTCCGTCAACACTTTCGTCGTCTCCTGGAAAGAAGCCGCTGATAAGAAAGAATTTGTAGCCAGAGACGCCTTCGTGATTCCAAGCAGTACCTGCTTGCCTTCCGCAGGCTCTAATCCTTCTTCCACAAGCTTTTCATTGACGTCTTCAAAATCCAGCGTATCCACCAGCGTTCCCGGCAAAAATTCGGAATCTCCATTGCTTTCAATGCGGATTTTCTTTAACATCTGGCGTACGATTACTTCAATATGCTTATCGTTGATTTCCACACCCTGCAGACGGTATACGCGCTGCACTTCCTGAAGCATATAATCCTGTACCGCACGGACGCCTTTTATTTTTAGTATATCATGCGGATTTACAGAACCTTCCGTCAGCTCGTCGCCGGCTTCCAATACTGCTCCGTCCATAATTTTAATGCGCGAGCCATAGGGAATCAGATACGTTTTTGTCTCTCCCGTTTCATGATTCGTCACAATCACTTCGCGTTTTTTCTTGGTATCGCGAATCTCTGCAACGCCGGCAAATTCTGTAATAATTGCCAGTCCTTTTGGCTTTCTCGCCTCAAAAATTTCCTCAACACGGGGAAGACCCTGTGTAATATCGTCACCCGCAACGCCGCCCGTATGGAACGTACGCATGGTAAGCTGGGTTCCCGGCTCTCCAATAGACTGAGCCGCAATAATTCCAACAGCCTCGCCCACCTGCACGGCCTGACCGGTCGCCATATTTGCGCCGTAACATTTTGCACATACGCCCACATGAGAGCGACAGGTTAAAATCGTACGAATTTTTACTTTCTCTATAGAATTTCCCTGATCATCCACGCCTTTACTCATAATTTCCGCTGCGCGACGCGGCGTAATCATATGGTTTGCCTCTACGATGACATTTCCGTCTTTGTCACAAATCGTATTGCAGGAGAATCGTCCTGTAATTCTTTCCTGAAGGCTTTCTACCTCTTCTTTTCCATCCATAAATGCAGTGACCCACATGCCTGGATTTTCTTTTCCGCTTTCTCCCGTACAGTCGGATTCATGCACAATCAGTTCCTGAGAAACGTCTACCAGACGCCTCGTCAGATAACCGGAATCGGCAGTACGAAGCGCCGTATCCGAGAGCCCTTTTCTTGCGCCGTGCGCCGACATGAAATATTCCAATACGTCAAGACCTTCACGGAAATTAGACTTAATTGGAAGCTCAATCGTCCGTCCAGTCGTATCCGCCATCAGGCCTCGCATACCGGCAAGCTGCTTAATCTGCTTATCGGAACCACGGGCGCCGGAATCGGCCATCATAAAGATATTGTTGAATTTATCCAGCCCGCCAAGAAGCGCTGACGTCAGCTCGTCATCCGTTTCCTTCCACGTCTCAATTACCTCTTTATAACGCTCTTCGTCCGTAATCAGGCCGCGCTTATACTGACGCATAATCTTATCTACGGTATTCTGCGCTTCTTCAATCATCTGCGGCTTCTGCGGCGGCACGGTCATATCGGAAATGGATACCGTCATGGCCGCCCTGGTAGAATATTTATAACCAATTGACTTAATGTCATCCAGCACTTCCGCCGTCTTCGTCGCGCCGTGTACGTTAATGACTTTTTCCAGAACCTGTTTTAACTGTTTCTTTCCCACATGGAAATCGACTTCCAGCTTTAATTCATTTTCCGGGTTGCTGCGATCCACAAAGCCAAGATCCTGCGGAATAATTTCATTAAACAGGAACCGTCCCAGGGTAGACTCAATCATGCCGGACGCCATCGTACCATCCGAACGCTGCTTCGTTATGCGGACTTTAATCCGGGAATGCAGCGTCAAAGCTTTATTTTCATAAGCTAAAATTGCTTCGTTTACATTTTTAAATGTTTTCCCTTCTCCTAGAACGCCCGGGCGCTCCTGAGTCAGATAATAAATACCCAGCACCATATCCTGAGAAGGAACGGCTACCGGCCCGCCGTCAGACGGCTTTAAAAGATTGTTTGGCGAAAGCAGCATAAAACGGCATTCTGCCTGTGCTTCTACGGACAACGGCAGATGAACCGCCATCTGATCTCCGTCAAAGTCAGCATTATAAGCGGTACAAACAAGCGGATGCAGCTTAATCGCCTTACCCTCTACAAGAATCGGCTCAAACGCCTGTATTCCAAGTCTGTGCAGCGTAGGAGCCCGGTTTAACATAACCGGATGCTCTTTGATTACTTCTTCCAGAACATCCCATACTTCCGGCTGAAGACGTTCTACCATCTTTTTCGCACTTTTGATATTATGGGCTTTTCCGTTGAAGACCAGCTCTTTCATAACGAATGGCTTAAACAGCTCAATCGCCATCTCTTTCGGGAGTCCGCACTGATAAATCTTAAGCTCCGGCCCTACTACGATAACGGAACGTCCGGAATAATCTACGCGCTTTCCAAGCAGATTCTGCCGAAACCGGCCGCTTTTTCCTTTTAACATATCCGAAAGTGATTTCAATGCGCGGTTTCCAGGCCCCGTTACCGGACGGCCCCTGCGTCCGTTGTCAATCAAAGCGTCCACCGCTTCCTGGAGCATGCGCTTCTCATTGCGTACAATAATATCAGGAGCCCCCAACTCCAGCAGCCTTCTTAAACGGTTATTTCTATTAATAATCCTGCGGTATAAATCGTTCAGATCCGACGTCGCAAAACGTCCTCCGTCAAGCTGTACCATAGGACGAAGATCCGGAGGAATCACCGGAATTACCGTCATAATCATCCAGTCCGGCCTGTTATTTGACTCGCGAAACGCCTCTACGACTTCCAGCCGCTTAATAATCCGCGCGCGCTTCTGTCCTGTCGCGTCTTTCAACTCCGCTTTTAATTCCGTCGCGTCTTTTTCCAAATCTATTGCTTCTAAAAGTTCCAGAATAGACTCCGCGCCCATGCCTACGCGAAACGCGTTTCCATACTGTTCTCTTGCTTCCTGATATTCCGCTTCAGACAATACCTGTTTGTATGTCAGGTTCGTATTGCCGGATTCCAGTACGATATAAGATGCAAAATAGAGGACTTTTTCCAAAGTTCTCGGCGAAAGGTCAAGAATCAGCCCCATACGGCTTGGAATGCCTTTAAAGTACCAGATATGGGAAACGGGAGCCGCAAGCTCGATATGCCCCATTCTCTCTCTTCTGACGCTTGCTTTTGTAATTTCCACCCCGCACCTGTCACAGACTACGCCTTTATAACGGATTTTCTTATATTTTCCGCAATGACATTCCCAGTCTTTGCTTGGTCCGAAGATTTTTTCGCAGAATAAGCCGTCTTTTTCCGGTTTTAAGGTTCTATAATTAATGGTTTCCGGTTTTTTTACCTCGCCCCGGGACCATTCTCTGATTTTTTCGGGGGAAGCCAGACCAATCTTAATTGCATCAAAAGCGATTGGCTGGTATGTGTCTTTTTTTATTGTTTCTGGCATTTCTGACGCTCCCTTCTATTCTTCTTCCTCAAGAACTTCTTCATCAAAATCGATCTCGCCGAAATCGTCTTCTTCATCCTCACCGCTTTCTTCTTCAACATCTACCAGCTCTTCGTTTTCCACGTCAAATTCCTGCTTTGTAAATCCCATTTTGCCAAAAGATTCACTGTCTTCAAATGCAAAATCCTTGTCCCCTGCAATAATGGCATTTAAATCGGTATTTCCATATTCGCTGGTTTCCATCAGTTCCACTTCATTGCGTTCTTCGTCCAAAACCTTAACGTCCAGACCCAGAGACTGAAGTTCTTTTAACAATACTTTGAAGGATTCCGGAATGCCCGGTTCCGGAATATTGTCGCCCTTGATAATTGCCTCATACGTTTTCCCGCGCCCGACCACGTCGTCTGATTTTACCGTTAAAATTTCCTGCAGCGTATAAGACGCGCCGTACGCTTCCAGCGCCCAGACTTCCATTTCACCAAAACGCTGTCCGCCGAACTGGGCTTTTCCTCCCAACGGCTGCTGGGTAACCAGAGAGTACGGTCCGGTAGAACGGGCATGAATCTTATCGTCTACCAGATGGTGCAGCTTCAGATAATGCATGTGCCCAATCGTAACGGGACTGTCGAAAAATTCTCCCGTACGTCCGTCGCGAAGCCTTACTTTTCCGTCTCTTGACAGCGGAACGCCTTTCCAGACTTTCCGATGCTCTCTGTTGTCAGACAGATATTTCAGCGTTTCCGGAAGCAATTGCGCTTTATGTTTCGCCTCAAATTCTTCCCATTCCAGATTTACATAATCGTTGGCAAGATCCAGCGTATCCATAATATCATTTTCTTTTGCGCCGTCAAATACCGGCGTTTCTATATTAAAACCAAGAGCTTTTGCCGCAAGGCTCAAATGAATCTCAAGCACCTGCCCGATATTCATACGGGACGGTACGCCCAGAGGATTGAGTACGATGTCCAGAGGCCGTCCATTTGGAAGGAATGGCATATCCTCCACAGGAAGCACGCGTGAAACAACACCCTTATTCCCATGACGTCCGGCCATTTTATCACCAACGGAAATTTTTCTCTTCTGAGCAATATAGATGCGGACCGCCTGATTTACGCCCGGAGAAAGCTCGTCGCCGTTTTCTCTCGTAAACACTTTTGCATCCACGATAATTCCATATTCTCCATGAGGCACCTTCAAAGACGTGTCTCTTACTTCCCTGGCTTTTTCACCGAAGATGGCCCGAAGAAGCCTCTCCTCCGCCGTCAGTTCCGTTTCTCCCTTTGGCGTAACTTTTCCGACAAGAATATCCCCTGCGCGCACTTCTGCGCCAATGCGGATAATTCCCCGCTCATCCAGGTCTTTTAACGCGTCGTCTCCAACGCCTGGCACGTCCCTGGTAATTTCCTCAGGTCCAAGCTTCGTATCTCTTGCTTCCGCTTCATATTCTTCAATATGAACGGACGTATAAACGTCGTCCTGTACCAGACGCTCGCTTAATAATACCGCATCCTCGTAATTATAGCCTTCCCATGTCATAAATCCAATCAACGGATTCTTGCCAAGCGCCAGCTCGCCGTTTGCCGTAGACGGTCCGTCTGCAATGACGTCTCCCTCTTCCACGCGATCTCCTTTTAATACAATCGGTTTCTGATTATAGCAGTTCGACTGGTTGCTTCTGGAGAACTTCGTCAGACGATAAACATCTCTCGTCCCTTCGTCGTTCTTAACCACAATTTCATTGGAAACTGCGCTTTCTATCACGCCCGCTCTCTTTGCAACGACGCAGACGCCGGAGTCAACGGCCGCTTTCGTCTCCATACCCGTTCCGACCACAGGAGCCTCCGTTGTCAAAAGCGGCACTGCCTGACGCTGCATGTTAGAGCCCATCAGCGCGCGGTTCGCATCGTCATTCTCCAAGAATGGAATCAGAGCGGTCGCTACAGAGAACACCATCTTAGGAGAGACATCCATAAAGTCAAACATGGTCTTCTCATATTCCTGTGTC
>CATOKN010000112.1 GCA_951800425.1 uncultured Lachnospiraceae bacterium | reverse complement strand
TGTAGAACAGGAAAAAAGACAATCTGCATTAAGAATGATAGAGGCAGGGAAATTGTCTTCAAAGGAAATTGCTTTGTATTCCGGACTAGATCTTGAGCAGGTGTTAGAATTGGAAAAAGAATTGCAACCCGTATAGACGTGTGCATATATCTTTTCGTATATTCTGCGAAGCTCTGATAAAACAAGGGTTAATTTCAGATTAGGCGGTATAGCCTTGATATTGCAAGGGCTGTACCGTTTTTTCGAACTGCTATGCTATGTTCTCCCATCGTTCTTCCATTGGAAATATCAATACGCCGAACCGGTCAGGAAACAGACGATACATCTATTTTAAACTTGTAAAATAGCGCAAATTCATGTATCTTAAAATACAGGAGATGAAAAATTTGGATTTATTTGATTATGTGAGAGAACAGAAAAAAGAAAAGGAATCCCCGTTAGCATCAAGGATGCGTCCGGCGGCGTTAGAGGAGGTCGTGGGGCAGCGTCATATCATTGGAAAAGATAAGCTGCTCTATCGCGCCATCAAAGCGGACAAGCTTTCTTCGGTCTTGTTTTACGGCCCGCCGGGTACCGGGAAAACGACGCTCGCAAAAGTAATCGCCAATACGACGAGCGCGGAATTTACTCAGATCAACGCGACTTCCGCAGGAAAAAAAGACATGGAAGACGTGGTAAAAAAAGCAAAAGATCTGCGCGGCATGTACGGGAAAAAGACGATACTTTTTATCGACGAAATCCACAGGTTCAATAAAGGGCAGCAGGACTATTTGCTTCCGTTTGTGGAGGACGGCACGGTCATTCTGGTGGGGGCGACGACGGAAAACCCTTATTTTGAAGTGAATCCGGCTCTGATTTCCCGGTCAATTATTTTTGAGTTAGAGCCGCTGTCAAAAGAAGATATAAAAATGCTTTTGCAGCGCGCCGTTACGGATGAGAGAAAAGGCATGGGAGCGTATCAGGTAAAGGCCGATGAAGAAGCGATTGATTTTCTGGCGGATATAAGCAACGGCGACGCAAGGGCGGCGTTAAACGCCATTGAGCTTGGCGTATTGACGACGGAGAGAAGCGGGGACGGAACGATTCATGTGACGCTTGACGTTGCGTCGGAATGCATCCAGAAACGAGTAGTAAAATATGATAAAAGCGGAGATAATCATTATGACGTAATTTCGGCTTTTATCAAGAGCATGCGGGGGTCCGACGCGGACGCGGCCATTTATTATCTGGCCAGAATGCTCTACGCGGGAGAAGACGTGAAATTTATTGCAAGGCGTATGATGATCTGCGCCGCGGAGGACGTCGGCATGGCGGATCCAAACGCGTTAAACGTGGCTGTTTCCGCGGCTCTTGCCGTGGAGCGGATTGGATTGCCGGAAGCAAGGATTCCTCTGGCGGAGGCCGCGGCTTATATTGCGACCGCGCCAAAGAGCAATACGGCGCTGCTTGCAATTGACAAAGCGTATCAGACCGTTGGAACGACAAAGACAGAACAGGTGCCGCCGCATCTAAAGGACGCCCATTATAAATCGTCCGAAAAGCTGGGGCGGGGAATCGGATATAAATATGCGCATAATTATCCCATGCACTATGTCCGGCAGCAGTATTTGCCGGACGGCCTTACGGAGGAAAAATTTTATGAGCCAACCGGAATCGGCTATGAAAAACAGGTCATGGAATACTTAGACAAAATAAAGAATCAGGAGGAATTGACATGAAATCATTTCAGGAAATGACGAAGGAAGAATTGCTGGAGGAAAAAAAGAATCTGGAAAAGGAGTACAGAAAATATCAGATGCGCGGGCTGCAGCTGGATATGTCCAGAGGAAAGCCTTCTGCGGAGCAGCTGGATCTTTCCATGGGCATGATGGACGTGCTGCACAGCGGAGAGGATCTCTCCTGTGAAGACGGGACGGACTGCAGAAATTACGGCGTACTCGACGGCATCCACGAAGCAAAGGTACTGATTGGAGATATGATTGAGTGTCATCCGGATAATATCATTATTTATGGAAATTCCAGTTTGAATATTATGTACGATACCATTTCCCGCTCTATGACGCACGGCGTTATGGGAAGCACGCCCTGGTTCAAGCTGGATAAGGTGAAATTTTTATGCCCCGTTCCGGGATATGACAGACATTTTGCCATTACGGAGCATTTCGGAATTGAAATGATCAATATACCGATGCTTCCAACGGGTCCGGACATGGATATGGTAGAAGAGCTGGTGGCAAACGACGACGCAGTCAAAGGAATCTGGTGCGTGCCGAAATATTCCAATCCGCAGGGAATCACCTATTCGGATGAAACGGTGCGCCGTTTCGCAAGGTTAAAGCCGGCGGCAAAAGATTTCCGCATTTACTGGGACAACGCATACGGCGTTCATCATCTTTACGATATTGATCAGGACAATCTGGTGGAAATTTTTGCGGAATGCAAACGCGCCGGAAATCCCGATTTGGTCTATAAATTCTGTTCCACGTCCAAAATCAGTTTTCCGGGTTCCGGCGTAGCCGCGATTGCGACTTCGGCAAACAATCTGGAGGATATTAAAAAGCAGCTGGTCGTTCAGACCATCGGCTACGATAAAGTAAATCAGCTGCGCCATGTCAGATTTTTCAAAAACATCCACGGCATGACGGAGCATATGAGAAAACACGCCGACATCCTGCGGCCCAAATTTGAAATGGTATTAAATATTTTAAAAGAAGAGCTGGAAGATATTGGAGCAGGAAACTGGTACTGCCCCAAGGGAGGTTATTTTATCTGTTATCAGGCGCTTCCCGGCTGCGCAAAAGAAATTGTGCTTCGGGCAAAAAAAGCGGGCGTTGTGATGACGCCGGCGGGGGCTCCGTTCCCATACGGCAGGGATCCGAAAGATTCCATCATCCGGATTGCGCCGACGTATCCAAGCATTGAAGATTTGGAAATGGCGGCAAATATTTTTGTACTCTGCGTAAAAATTGTCAGCATAGAAAAGCTTTTGGAAGAGTAAACAAATCCGGAAAACAGATTGTATTTTACAGCCTGAAACAGTATACTAAAGAATAGAAACACATCAGGATGAAAACGTGATTTTACAGAGAAGGAGAGGGGTTAAAATGATTTTAGAGAGGATTTTAGACCTGACGGATTATGCGCTGGCAACCGGATTGATTGAGAAAGCGGATCGGCATTTTACAATCAACCGTCTGCTGGAGCTGTTTCGCCTGGATGAAATGGAAGATTCGGTTTTTGAAGCGCATGAGGCAAACGGCGGCATGACGAGGGAAGAGGCGGAGGCGTCGCTTGAGGGCATTTTAAAAGATATGCTGGATTATGCGTATGAAAAAGGCATTTTGGAAGAAAACGGCGTCGTATACCGGGATTTGTTTGATACAAAGATTATGAGTCTGCTTGTTCCAAGGCCAAGCGAGGTGATTCGGAAGTTTCAGGATTTATACGCCAAAGATCCCAAAGAAGCGACGGATTATTTTTACACGCTGAGCAGGGATACGGATTATATCCGCAGATACCGCATTCAGAAAGATTTGAAATGGACGGCGGATACGGAGTATGGAACGCTCGACATTACCGTTAATTTGTCAAAACCGGAAAAAGACCCGAAAGCGATTGCCGCGGCAAAGCTTGCAAAACAGAGCGGCTATCCGAAATGTCTGCTTTGCAGGGAAAACGAGGGCTATGCCGGCAGGGTAAACCATCCGGCAAGACAAAATCACCGGATTATTCCGGTTACCATCAATCAAAGCGACTGGTTTTTCCAGTATTCTCCGTATGTATATTACAATGAGCATTGTATCGTGTTTAATTCTCTGCATACGCCGATGAAGATTGAGCGGGCGACGTTTGGCAAGCTTTTGGATTTTGTGGCGCAGTTTCCGCACTATTTTGTAGGCTCGAACGCAGATCTTCCGATTGTGGGCGGTTCTATTTTAAGCCATGATCATTTCCAGGGAGGACATTACGAGTTCGCTATGGCAAAAGCTTTGGTGGAGAAAGAAATTTCTTTTGCCGGATTTGAAGACGTAAAGGCCGGAATTGTAAAATGGCCGATGTCTGTGATTCGTCTGGACTGCGCGGATAAGGACCGCATCATTGAGCTGGCGGATCGGATTCTTCTCGCCTGGAGAGGGTATACGGATGAGGCTGCTTACATATTTGCAGAAACGGACGGCGAGCCGCACAATACGATTACGCCGATTGCAAGAAAACGCGGAGATATGTTTGAACTGGATCTGGTACTGCGCAACAACATTACGACAAACGAGCATCCGATGGGACTGTACCATCCGCACGCGAAGCTGCATCACATTAAGAAAGAAAATATCGGCCTGATTGAAGTCATGGGTCTTGCCGTGCTTCCGGCCCGGTTAAAGGATGAGATGGCGGCTTTGCAGGAAGCGATTTTATCAGGCGCGGATCTTCGCCTGGACGAAGTTCTTGAGAAACATGCAGACTGGGTAGACGAATTTTTGCCCAGGTATGATAGCGTGACGAAAGAAAATATCGGGGAAATTATTCAAAAAGAAATCGGCCTGGTATTTTCGGAAGTACTGGAAGACGCCGGCGTGTATAAATGTACGCCGGAAGGAAGAGAGGCGTTTTTAAGGTTTGTGGAGTGTGTAAAATAAGGAAATAAGTTCAGGAGGGGCGTAGCGCCCCTCCTTTTTTTGTTTGCAGAAAATGGCGTTATTTGTTGGGGTAGCAGCTTTCTCTGCATATCATGCGACAGGGGAATTCAATGCGCACAATTTCGGAGTGCTGTTTTGAAATCCGATCTAAAAGCAGAGTGACTGCCATGTGGGCCATTTCTTTTCTGGGTATGTGGATTGTTGTTAAAAATGGAGAAGCATTTTCGCTTTCTTCTATATTATCAATGGAAATGACAGATATTTTTTGCTTCATCTTTCGCCCGATTTTTTTTAGAATTTGCAGTACGCTGATGGCGGTGACGTCATTGGCGCAAAACACAGCGGTGAATCGGTTGGGGTTTTCCAGCAGTTCATAAAAGGCGCTGCGTCCGGATTCGCCTGTCTGGTCTGTCTGCTTAATCCATTCATAATTGATGGGGATATTATGATGAATTAAGGAATTGCAGTAGCCGATATAACGGCTTTCATAGGAACAGTCTCCAATATATGCAATGTTTTTATGACCAAGTGAAATCAGATGGTTCATGGCAATTTCCGCCGCTTTTTTGCCGTCGCATACGACTTCGTCTACGTTAAAATTCATGCTGTTTCTCCAGATTCCCACGACGTTGTTGTTTAGGGAAAGAATTTGATTCAAAAGCGTTTCCGAGCAGCGGCCCAAGATAATGACGCCTTGGGACGCTGAAATATCTTTCAGATAATGGCGGGAAGATTTTTCTTCCGCGTATACAACGTGGTCGATGATGGTCTGAGTTTCAAACAAAGAAATTTCAAGATTTCGGAACAATTCATAAAAGAAAGGATCGTCGTCAAGTGATTTGATCCGGGCTAATACAATGCTGATATGCCGTCCGGAAGCTTCATCTTTCGCATTGGTTTTGAGCTTTCTTGCGTTTTCATTTGGCCGGTATCCGATTTCTCTGGCAGCCTGAAAGATTTTATCCTGTACTTCTTTGGAAGCGCAGGTAGATGATACATTGTTTAAAACTCTTGAGACGGTAGAGGGGGAAACGCCCGTCATTTCGGCAATTTTTTTTAATGACATAAGAACTCCTTTTTGAATGTCAGGATGATTTTTTTATTGCTATCAGTATAGCATATCCAACATTTGAAAACCAAAAGAAATTGCAGTTTGGATTTAAAAACATTTATGACGCAATCGTTTGCATTAATAATGATTGACAAAACAAGGTGATTTCATATATTATCCATTTAGAATCAGTTACAGAAGAAATCAATTGCTAAAAGTGTTATCCAAAAATAACGCAATCGTTTGCTCTATATTGAGAAAAGAAAAGGAGAATACCCGGCTATGAAAAAGAAAAACTTTATTCGAAACGTAATGTGTATGGCGCTTGCGGCGTCCTGTATGGCGGCGGCATTTGCCGGATGCGGAGATAAAAAGGACGACGGGGCGCTTACGTTTACGAATGTATCTTATGATCCGACCCGCGAGTTTTATGAATCGTACAACAAATTGTTTGCCACACATTATAAAGAAGAAACAGGAAAAGATATAGAGCTTGTGCAGTCGCACGGCGGTTCCGGTTCCCAGGCGCGTTCCGTTATTGAAGGAAACGATGCGGACGTTGTAACTCTGGCGCTTGCCCATGATA
>CATOKN010000111.1 GCA_951800425.1 uncultured Lachnospiraceae bacterium | reverse complement strand
TCCCTTATCCCTTATTTTGTAAGATAACTCATATACGCCGCCACAAAATCATTGTATTTTTGTTTCGCTAAAAATACCGTATCGCCGCATTTGAGCGTAATGCTTGTACGGTCATAGCCCGCCACTTCCTGCAAATGCACCAGATAACCCCTGCGCGAGCGAAAAAATTCTCCGCCCAGCTTTTCTTACAGAACTTCCATTTTTTCATAATAGGAAAAAACGCCGTTTTTCGTATGCAGATTTATTTTCCTGCCGTCGTTTTCCCCGTAAAAAATATCTTCCGGAAGCACCTGAATGAATTTTCCCTGCGTTCTGATTAAAAGGGGAGGCGAAGATTCTTTCTCCTGTACTTTCGACGCAGCCCTTTTTAAAACCTCGCAAAGCTTTTCTTCGTCAATTGGCTTGAGCAGGTAATGAAACGCTTCCACATCATAGGCTTCGTAAACATAATCGGGCATAGCCGTTATAAAAATAATCAGCGAATCTGATTTTTGCCGCAGTCTCTTAGCCGTCTCCATCCCGTCTATCTTGCATCCGCTCTCTGATTTTTCCAGGCAAATGTCAAGAAATAAAATATCATAATCGATTTCTGATGAAAGTAAATCCTCTCCCGCCGCATAAAGATCCGCCTTAACGTGAAGCATTTTTTCTATCAGGGATTCCAAATGCCGCCGTATCCATTCATCATCGTCGCAAATTGCAATTTTCAATGTCATTCCTCCCCGTCATTCCAAAGCTGATATAATATAAATATCGACGTTTTCCCTGCAAATGCTTAAGCTATCCTGTAATCAATTCTCTCCTTTTTGTCATGAAATATTTCACCCTCCGGACAAAATTTCATTGTTCCGGAGGGTGAATCGCTTACGGTATGTTTTTTTCTGCAATGTTTATCGCTGAAATTACCGGCATAATTAAGATTCCACAAAAGAAATTGCTGACCCCATGTATAAAATCAAAGGGCAGACCCGCGGCAATCCATGCCAGCGTTCCCTGCATGTTCAGCCCGAACAAAATTGCCTGTACGGGCGCGTACAAGGTTCCAAACAAAAACCCGTGCGCGGCGCATACCGCCATATAAACGACGGGCCTTATTTTTTTCGGCATATGTTTTGGAAGCAGCATCACCGCGCCCCAAAGGATTGTCCATATATATAAATATGGAAGCCACCAGGCCGAAAATCCGCTGAATATTCCGTTTAACAGCACATAAATATAAATCGGATACAACGCTTTTTTTCTATACACCACGGTAAACGCAATGGTAAATACGCCGAGCAGATGTATATTCGGAGCAAGCTCCATCAGCATCTTAGAAGCATACATCAGCGTTCCAAGCATTGCAAATATGGTAATTTCCCTTGTTGAAAGCTTCACGGCTATTCCATTTGAAAGGAGTATTCGTCTCCTTCTGTAATCGGCGTGACGTCTACGCCTGTCTGCGCATATTCGCCGTTGATATAAAACGCCCAGTATACGCCGTCTTTCTCAAAATCTGCCGTTACGCCGTTTACCGTCGTTACATAAAGTCCATATTCGCCGTCTTCCCCTTCGATTACGCCAAGCTCGGTCAGAGCGTCTCCCACAGTTTCCTGATCCGTATGGATTTCAAACTGCGTCTTCTCCCCTTCTTTGTCCGTAACGGTAAGGGAAAATTCTTTTTCTCCTTCTCCAAGAATGGAACCGTCTGCTTTTGCGTCCTCTTTCGTCTCTGTTTGAGCAGGCGCCACGTTTTCATTTTCTGCTTTGCCATTACAACCGGTTGTATAACACGCCATAGCCACAATCAGCGTCATACAAAGGATGCCTGACAATGCTTTTTTTCCGCATTTCATCTGCATGATATGTTCTCCTTTGATTTTTATTTTCCCAAAAGCCGGCGCTCGCGGCAATCAAACGGGAATGCTTTGTCCGGATATTTCGGCTTGGCGCTCTCTCCTCCGGCCTTCTCAGATATGTTCCAATGGCGTTTCCCGGAATGTGGCTTCCAGTCAGGATAAGAGTATGTTCTGCGCCTTACGGCGACGGGCTCGCACAGGATTTTCACCTGTTTCCCCGGACGTACCTGTTCTATCATAAGCATTTTCTGTTTTTTCGTCAACTTATATCAAATTCAAATATGCTTATTTTTTCTTCTTAGGTATTTTAACAACGGCATTTTTATGAATTCCTTTGAAAGCTCCCTTGCCGATTGTCTTTACCTTTTTGCTCTTAATCACAACCGATTTCAATTGTTTGCAGCCGGCAAATGCTTTCTTTCCGATTTTCGTCAGTTTTCCGCTTTTAATCGTCACTTTTTTCAGCTTACTGCATTTTTCAAAGGCGCTATTGCCGATGCTCGTTAAATTCTTTCCGATTTTAACGCTTGTTATCTTCTTATTTTTCTTAAATGCAGAAGCTTTGACAGAAGTAATTTTAAAGCTTTTTTGACCAAGCGTTACGCTGTCTCCAATAACGATGTTCTTAAGTTTGGCGTTTGTCGTTCCCACAACCTCAACCGTTTGTTTTGCAAGACTTGTAATCCTATATTTATAATTCCCGCTGTCATAAGTTCCACCGTCTTTGATTGGATCCTCTTTGTTCGGATTGTTATTGTTTGGATTGTTATTGTTTGGATTGTCTTTATTTGGCTCCTCTTTATCTGAATTGCCTGCCGCTGGCGCCAACTTCGAGATGGCGTCTTTCAAATCTTTTAACGCTTTGTCTATCTCTTCCTGCTGGCTTTGCGGATTATTCTGCACTTTTTTTGCCTCTTGCAGCGCTTTCTGAAGCGCCGCCCAGCTTTCTGCCGTATACTCTCCCTGCTTCAGATTGGAAGCAGATTCTATCTCCTGTAAAAGCGGTTTCTTTGCTTCGGGAATTACAACGCTTAGTTCCATGCTCTGTCCAATATTGGCGTTCTCCGCAGAACAAACCGTAATAATTGCTTTTCCTTCTTTCTTCATGGTAACCAGTCCGTTTTCATCCACAGAAGCTACCGACTCGTCGCTGCTGCTCCAACGGACGGAACCCGCCGCCGGCTGTACTGTAATCATAAGCTGCAAAACTTCGCCCGGCTGAAATTCCGTTTTATCCGGCTCTGTCATTTCTATCTCCCAAACATGGTTCGGATTCTTCTGTTCAATAGACTCTTTTGTGAGATCATAAATCCCTTCTTTTACTGTTTTCATGTCTGAAAGCATGGAATCTTTTCCGCTGTCGGTCAGCCATTTTGCCTGACGTCCCCAGCTGTCTGTCGGAGCCATTGTACTGTATGCATAATCGTTTATTCTGTCGCCCTGCACATGACTCAAAATCTCTGTCACTCCGTCTGCCATCTCCTGTGACTCTTCCCGCATGAGATAAAGCTTATTAATGTCGCGAACGCCCTCGTCCAGTTTTGCCAGACGTACGGAGAACTTGCTTTCTTTTACTTCATCTTCCTGTTCCGACGGATATACCAGGAAGCAATCGCCCGCCGGGAATGAAGAATGCGTGGACTCTTCCAGCGGATCTGCCACCCACGCGTCGTATGCCCACCTCAAAAATCCCGTCGTATTTAACGAGCCGGCATACATAATGGTCCAGTAGCTTTCCACCGGATTTGACTTTGTAAAGCTGTTCGGCACATGCTCTGTCGCCGTATACATCGTAAGATCCTGACCATTTTCTCTTCTTGTCACAATCTGCTGCTTAAACGGCGCCAGATTATCGCGGATCTGCTGAAGTCCGACAGAAGCATAGTCCAGCCTGTTGAATACACCCAAATTGTGTGAAAAATCATTAAATGCAGCAGATTTTTTCAAGGCATTTCCCTCTTTATTCGTCACGGAATCAATCAAATCAAATGCCGTTCCCATATTGGAGCGCTCATCAAAACCTATGTAGGTCTGATCAAACCAGCCCTTTTCGTCAAGATGCTCTACAAAATCTTCCAGAAACGGCCGCCATACCTGCCCATACTGCTCGGCATTCGCCGGATTGGCCGTCATAGATTTAACCGTTTCTGTTTCCCTGTCTTCATATTTCACAATACCGTCCCACGGCATCATGCTGTAACAAATAATCTTATCTGCGATTCCGATTTCAAGATTCAATTCAACCCATTTATCAAAATCCGTATAATCAAATTCCCATGTTCCATTCGTATTCTTAATCCATTTGATCATAGACGGATAATGAATCTCATTTCCACCGCCGTACGTCTGGCCTCCCCATGCTTCTTCTACAATGCTTGCCGTAATCGCATGGCCTCCCAGGTCTTTATAGAGTTCCATATGCTGTTTTAACAGCTCTAAATGTTCCTCGGAAAATGGCTCTACATCATAATAGTAAGCCACATTGTACGGATGGCTCCAATATTCAACGTCAAAATCATAATCCTCCGGATCCGGCTGCACCGCATCCAAAACCTCAAGCGTATTTCCGGCCGAAACGGTTATCGTACCTTTGTAAATACCCGCAAGCGCATCTTTCGGAACGGAAGCCTCCACCCATACAAGCTGCAGCCTCTCGCTGTCCATGGAAACCGGATCTCCGGAATAAATGACCTCCGGAAAATATTCTCTTGGCCCGCTCGGCATTGTCCCCGCTTTATTCTGCGCATACCATCCGGCATGTCCGGTATATGCCTTTACTTCTCTGACGAAAGAAAGCTTTACCGAAGAAGCGGGAATGACCGCGCCAAACCCCTCCAAATCCGTTATGCTCACCGAAACGTCTTCCAATGCTTTTTGTTTGCTCATTACTGCAATTTCCGCAACCGCCTTGTCATTCTTCCATGCCCAGACCTGCTCGCTGAACTTTCTTTTTCCGGCCAAAAGACCGGCGTAAGCTTTCTGCTGATACTGGTCTCCGCTGTCTACGTACGTCGCGTCGATGTCTTCTTTCTTCTCCAGTACCGAAACTTCCATACTCTTTGAAAATCCAACGCTTTCTGAAGACGCCGTAATGTGCGCGGTACCGACGCTTTTTGCCGTAATCCTTCCGGAAGAATCCACAGACGCCACAGACGCATTGTCAGATGCAAATCGCAAATCCTCCGGGGCATATGCGTTTTCCGGCTCCAGACGATACGTAAGATCCCTGGACTCGCCCGCCCGGATCGTACAGGCTTCTTCCGTAAAGAAAAAGTCCGTTGCAGGAACCCGCTCAACCGGAACGGTCACGACTGCTTTCGTCACTTCTATATGACCTTGACCGTCAGACACCGAAGCGTTTGCGCCTCCGGTTGCCTGGACTTTTAACGTATGCGCTTCATTACCAAGTCCTACTATCTGCCAAAGCTTTACATCACTGGAGCTTCTGTCTTGCGCATAGCTGTCAAACTCTCCCATCTCTTCCCCATCGACAAAAACCTTTACCGTCGCCCCATGCGCCGGCGCCTTGTACCCATACAGTGCAATTCCCGTTCCGGAAAATGTAACCGTATAATAAATATCTGACGCTTTAACGCCCCCAGATACCTGTTCCTGCACAGATTTGGAAGTAAAATACTCGTCTATCTGCTGGCCTCTGCGCCATCCCGCGGACGGATAGTAGGCAAACACATCCTCATCTCCCGTCGTAGCCGTACTCAGAATCGTATACTCCCTCGTATCCGCCGCATGCACTTTCTGCTGCGGAAATGGTATCGCGCCGATTCCTATGATAAACATCAGAAACAGACACGAAATCTTTTTAAAAATTCTTTTGTTAACACCCATATGACTCCTCCTTATTGTAGCTTTTTATTTCCATTTAAGTATAATCCATTTAGCCAATAAACTCAACCTTTTTCAGCGTTGCTGCTCTTGCCATATTATTTATGAAATTTACACCGCCAGACAAAAAAACAATTGACCAGACGCTGTCTTTCAGTATACACTAAAAAAGCGTTGTTCCCATATCGTCAGGCTTTAGAAGCTATGGGATACAATGCTTTATTTTTGAGAGAACGGAGAGAAGCGCATATGAAACATCAAACCTGCCTGAAACAGTTTGCCAAATACTGCTCGCTCAATATTCTGGGCATGATCGGCGTGTCGTTTTATATACTCGCAGATACTTATTTCGTATCTAAAGGTCTAGGCACAAACGGCCTGGCCGCGTTGAATCTCGCGCTGCCCATTTACAGCTTTATGGACGGCTGCGGGCTGATGGTCGGAATGGGAGGCGGAACGAAATATGCCATCCAAAAAAAAATCGGGTAGGAGGTAGATAATTATTTTATCTACCGACCTCCCACACCACCGTACGTACGGTTCCGTATACGGCGGTTCCTTAGTTTTCACATACTTTCAGATAAAACTCTGTGAATGTTGGG
>CATOKN010000110.1 GCA_951800425.1 uncultured Lachnospiraceae bacterium | reverse complement strand
CGTGTCCTTTGATGAAAACAAGGCGGCCGCCTATGTCCAGAGCCTGGCGAGCAAATACAATACTTACGGCGACGAACGTGAATTTCTGACAGCCAGGGGAGATACGGTTACGATTGGCGGAGGGGATTACGGCTGGGTCATTGACAAAGAAGCCGAACGAGAGCAATTGATTCAGGAAGTGAAAAACGGCGAGATTAAGACGCGAGAGCCCGTTTATTCCCAGACTGCCGTCAGCCGCACGAAAAATGATATTGGAAATACTTATGTCGAAGTGGATTATACCAATCAGCATTTGTGGTATTTCGAAAACGGTTCTTTAAAGCTTGAGTCAGATTTTGTATCCGGAAACATCAGCAAAGGAAACGGCTCTCCGGACGGCGTATTTAAAGTTGTCTATAAGAAGAGCCCTGCCGTTTTGAAAGGCGAGGATTATGAATCCGACGTAACATACTTTATCCCATTTGCTTATAACGTGGGATTTCACGACGCTTCCTGGAGGGGGAAATTCGGCGGTACGATTTATAAGACTTCCGGTTCCCACGGATGCGTCAATATGCCGGAAGAAAAAGCGGCAAAATTATATGAAATGGTCGAAGTCAATACGCCGGTCATCGCATATTACAGAGAAAAAGTAAAGCTGACTGCGGAAAATACGAAAATTTCCAATGCTTATTCTTATGTAGATTAAGAAAAAGAAAAGGAAAGGAAAGAAGCGGAGCGTAAAGCAGCGGAAGAAGCCGCTAAAAATACGCCGCAGCCCGGAGAGGGACAGCAGATTACCGAGGACGGCAGCATTGCGCCGATTGGATAGATAGAGAGGATGAAAAGATGGATTTACGATATGCAAGTACCAGAAACAAAGAAGAACAGGTAAGCGCATCTCAGGCTATTTTAAAGGGCCTTGCCAATGGAGGCGGATTGTTTGTGCCAACGGAGATTCCGGCGTTGGATATGGATTGGGACGAACTGGCGAAACTGAATTATCAGGAGACGGCATATGCGGTTATGAGTAAATTCCTGACGGATTTTACGGAAGAAGAATTAAAAAGCTGCATTTCGTCTGCTTATGATGAAAAATTTGATACCAAAGAAATCGCACCAATCTTCTGTGCAGACGGGACGTATTTTCTGGAGCTTTTTCATGGTCCGACCATCGCGTTTAAAGATATGGCGTTATCGATTCTGCCCCATTTACTGATTACGGCGGCAAGGAAAAACCATGTAAAAAATGAAATCGTTATTTTGACAGCTACGTCCGGAGATACCGGAAAAGCGGCGCTGGCCGGATTTGCAGATGTAAAGGGAACAAAGATTATTGTATTTTATCCCAAAAACGGGGTAAGTCCCATTCAGGAAAAGCAGATGGTAACGCAGAAAGGCGAAAATACACTGGTTGTAGGAATTCATGGGAATTTCGATCAGGCACAGTCCGGCGTGAAAAAAATGTTTTCTGATGCCGGTCTGACTGCGGAGCTTTCGGCTGCAGGATACCAGTTTTCTTCCGCCAATTCCATTAATATCGGGCGACTTGTTCCCCAGATAGTTTATTATGTCTACGCATATGCCAGGTTATATGAACAGGGCGTAATTGCCAAAGGCGAAAAAATAAACGTCACAGTGCCTACCGGAAATTTCGGCAATATTCTGGCAGCGTTTTATGCGAAACAGATGGGACTTCCAATTGCAAAGCTTCTCTGTGCGTCCAATGAAAATAAAGTGCTGTACGATTTCTTTTCTTCCGGCGTTTACGATAAGAATCGGGACTTTATCCTGACTTCTTCTCCATCCATGGATATTTTAATTTCAAGCAATCTGGAACGTCTGATTTATCGTGCCGCAGGAGAAGATTCCGCAAAAAACGCGGATTTTATGAAATCTCTGGCTTCCGACGGCAAATATGAAATTGCTTCTGAAATGAAAGAAAAGCTTTTGGATTTTTATGGAAATTATGCGACAGAGGAAGAAACCCAGGAAGTAATACGGGATCTGTACACAAAGACAAAATATATCATAGATCCCCATACGGCAGTAGCGGCCGGCGTATATGATAAATATAAAAAAGAAACGTCAGATACGTCAACGAAAACGCTGATTGCCTCTACTGCAAGTCCTTTTAAATTTACAAGAAGCGTAATGAATGCCATTGATCGGGAAGCGTACCGCTCCATGACGGATTTTGAGCTTGTGGATGAGCTTGGAAAAATCTCCGGGCTTGCCGTTCCAAACGCAATTGAAGAAATTCGAAACGCCGAAATTCTTCATACTTCTGTTTGTGAGCCGGAAGAAATGGAGCGCGTTGTAAAAGAATTTTTAAATATAAAAGAGTAAAAATGCATTTACCCTCAGTGTACGAAAGAGCGTTTGGTTCTTTGTGTCCTGAGGGTAATAAAAATTTTGAATGAGCGTGATATGGTCTAAATAAATTTTATGCTATACGCAGAATGGAGAAAGTTTATCTGTGAATGTTCCGGGAAGTTCTCAGGCGGACTACTGGGTTGCATCAAAAGCTCTGAAAGCAAACCAATATGCTGTTAAGGCAACGACAACGTACAATGGAAAAACTGTGACTGCGTCATATCAGTAATGAATAATTCCTATTAAAATAATATCAGCTAAAAAATGAACCTGTTTCTTTTTGCAAATCATATATGTTGTCCTCAGCGTACAAAATGCGTATACCTTTTTTGTACGCTGAGAGTCAGAATTACAAAGAACATGCGTAAAATACACAATGAGATTCATATCGCCCTCAAACAGCGGAATGGAGGTAAATATGAAATTATTTCACTTAAAATCAAATCATATCTTTCTTTTTTGCATAGTTTTTACATTTTTCGTAATGGGTTGCGGTTATAATGAGAATGAAGAGAATGCCGTTGTACAAACTGATGTGAATACGGAAGATACCGGAACCGAAATGGATTCGTCTTCCACATTATCTGCGGCAGAGAAAGATACGGTAATTTGGAACATTTATTTTTCTGAATACATTGAAATCTGGCAGGAGCCGCTCAATCAACTGTTAGCTGAAAAAGGGGTTCCTTATCGGGTAAAATTAGAAGCGTATCATACCGCCATGGAGGAGCCCCTTGCGGATGCTGTCGATACATTGGAAAAGATGAAACAGGCCAATGAGCGGGCTGATGTGATTGCAGTACCGTCTTCTGGTTATACTACGATGGCTGACAGAAAGCTTTTGATGCCTCTGGATGATTTTCTGGAAAGCGAACGGGGAATGGAAATTGTAAACAGTCTGCCTGAGCGGGATTTGGCCCGGTGCAAGTATAAAGGAACTACGTATGGAATTTCAGCCCATTTGCGCACGGTTGGAGCCGTTGCTTATGACAAAGCGCTTCTGAAGAAATATAACATTGACGCGTCAGAGCTTTCCGCAAACATTTTTGAAAATGAATCTTTGCTGCAAAAGGTGAAAGACGGCGAGGGAGGAAAAGTCGTTCCCTATGCCTATAATGACAATATTCTTTATTCCCTGGGTGTATGGAAAGTAGATCCGATGGAATGTCTTGCGTATACGAAAGACGGTGAAGCCGTTAATATTTTTGAAACAGAAGAACTCAGAAAAAAATTGTTTCAAATCAAAGATTTCAAAGATAAGGGATTGCTTAACATCGTTTCAGAAAATGGATTTGGTTCTTTTTTTGCAACAGATGAATTGGTACACAGAGAAGATCCATATGAGAGCAGTCTGTCTTACGCAGACAATCCCAAACAGGATGCGCTGACGGAATATCTGGTGATTCCTGATATGCAGCGTCCACAGATTGCGCCGTTTTGGGGAGACGCACAGACTGCAATTGCTTCATGGTCGCAAAATCAGGAGTATGCGCTTGATTTTCTGATTCGTTTGTATACCGATCCGGATATTGCCAATTTGATATTTTATGGCAATGAGGGAAAGGAATATACAGTGGAAGATAACGTGGCAACCCGTTTGCCGGGCAACCTGCTATGGGTGTTTGGCGAACATTATACAAATGCGCTGGCTGCCTTTTCACAAAACGACACTGCCAGAGACAAGACGGCCTTTCAGACCAGATATTATGAACAGTGCGAATCGTTCATTCCGGATGGATTTCGTTTTGATTCTGCTCCGGTTGCGAAAGAAGTGGAGGCAACAAACGCAGTTTATTATGAAAGCATAGAAGAAAGAAAGCTTTCCAATGAAATCAACAATTTATTTCTGCTCAACGTGACGGATATTGACGCTGCTCTTTCTGAAATTAATGAAAAACTGAAAGAAGCCGGAATAGATCGGATCGTTTTGGAATTTAACAGACAGCTTGCAGAATGGAGGACGAATTATGAGAGATAAGAAACGAAGCATACGTTTTTTTGTTTTGGCGGCTATCCTGTTCTGCATGGTGATTTTCATTGGCAGTTATATTTTTTTTCAAAAAACCGGCCATTCTGTGAAAGAAAACGCGCAATATTACGATCCTATGATGTACATGGGGTTTGCATCTGAGGATGGAATTTACTATAAGAACAGTACGGGGTTTTTATATTTTTTTGATTATCAGACTACACAGGACGTCATTGTCTGCAATAAGCCAAACTGTACCCATAACATCTGGTACGACAGTACGCCTGACGAACAGCGTTGTAATGCGTATTTGCCAAATTCTCTTGGAGGAGCCGGATTTGTTCTTGAAGATTCTCTTTATATATTTCATGAGGATTTAAAAACTCAGACATCCTCCCTGATTCAATCGAAACCAGACCGCACCAGCCCAAAAGAAATCGCGGGTTTTGAAAATAATGTCATTAGTCCATTTGTGGTTGACAGACAGACGTTGTATCTGTCAGGATGCGCCATTCTTATGGAAAAAGATGAGGATGGTATCGAACATCCCACAGGAGAAAATGAAACATGGATTTTTCAGTTAGATTTGGAGACAGGAAAGC
Source organism: uncultured Lachnospiraceae bacterium (assembly GCA_951800425.1). Classification (GTDB taxonomy): domain Bacteria; phylum Bacillota; class Clostridia; order Lachnospirales; family Lachnospiraceae; genus Roseburia_B. Next base: position 1,362 of record CATOKN010000110.1, on the reverse strand, counting down.
TTACGAACCTCACCGAACGTAAAAAAGCGTATAGCAGCGATTTGTACATTGTCGGGATCTGTAATGGCAAGATTTATTACAAAGAAAGCTATTTCGAAACGATGTATGACGGGACGAATTATGAGGAAGCCAACCACCGGGTAGATTGGTATTCCTATGATATATCGAAAGGGCTGACCGAGAGAATTTTTGAAGACGCATATTTTCAGGAAGCATATCTGTATCATAACAAACTGGCAGGAATATTTGGAAAATATACTGCAGAGAAAGGCAAGGAAGATACGTCTGTAAATGACAGATATGAGCAAATTGAAATTACAGTTCTGGATTTGGATACCGGTAAGCGTAAGTCTATCGTAACGGCGGATAAATTATTGGATTATATTGATGGAAAAGTATTCTATATTATGGAAGAAGCGGAAAGACGGCGCTATTATTATTATGATATAGAGAAAGAGAAAACGATGGAAATGAGCCGTGAGTTTATGGAGCATCTTCATGTTCGAGGTGACTTTGGAGATTATCTCATGGTGATTCAGGACGATCCGGATACCGGAATAGGAGAGTATTTTCTTATCCGGAAGCAGGATTTTTATAATGAAAAGGAAAATTATCTTCCGATTTCATGGAAAGGGGAGTCGTGATATGATGTCTGCCTTACAAATCAATTCCCTGAGTAAGTCCTACGGAGATAAAATGGCCCTCAACCAGATAAATCTTTGTCTTACGCCGGGCGTGTATGGGCTTCTTGGTCCAAATGGCGCGGGAAAAAGTACGCTGATGAATATTATTGTGGGCAATCTTACTCCGGATACAGGAGAAATTTTATACAATGGTGAAAATGCAACGACTCTTGGTATGGATTTTCGAAGCATTCTTGGCTTCATGCCACAGCAGCAGGGTCTTTACGAACATTTTACGGGTTACCAGTTTCTTTCTTACATTGCAGGGTTAAAGGGCATGTCAAAGAAACAGGCAAAGGAGGAAATCGAAAGGCTGATTGAACTTGTAAATCTTAAGGAACACAGCATGAAGAAGCTGGGCGCGTATTCCGGAGGCATGAAACAGCGTATTTTAATTGCGCAGGCTCTTTTGAATCATCCCAGGATACTCATATTAGATGAGCCGACCGCCGGACTGGATCCCAAAGAGCGCATTCGTATACGCAATATTATTTCTGAGATTGCTCTTGATAAAATCGTGATTTTTGCTACCCATGTTGTATCTGATGTCGAGCGGATTGCCAAGGAGATCATTCTGATTAAAAAAGGGAATATATTGGGAGAGGGCAGCATTCAAAACTTCTTTTCGGAGCTTTCCGGAAAGGTATTTGAATTGACGATTGAACCGGAGCAGTTAGGC
>CATOKN010000109.1 GCA_951800425.1 uncultured Lachnospiraceae bacterium | reverse complement strand
ATCCTGACATATCCGCCGCATCCAAACGCGCTACCTTTTACCAGAATCAGATTATATTTTTTTGCCGCAGCCACAAATTCCGCTTCGTCTTCTACCGGGGATTTGACCCAAAGATAAAATGCGCCCTGAGGCTTAATGCAGGTAAATCCCAGCTTTGTCAGTCCCTCATACAAAGCTCTTCTGTTTTTATCATAAAATTTAAGATTTGTCTGCTCGTCGATGCATCGCGACACTGCTTTCTGCATCAGAGACGGAGCGTTTACAAAACCAAGCGTGCGGTTTGCCACTTCAATTCCAGCCAAAAGCTCCTCCGAATCCGAAACAGCGTCCGAAACGGCAATATAGCCAATCCTCTCTCCCGGCAGGGATAAAGATTTGCTGAACGAATATCCCACAATTGTATTCCGATAATACTTTGTCAGGAAATTTTCTTTTGCTCCATCGTAAACAAGCTCCCGGTAGGGCTCGTCGGAAATCAGATAAATTTCTTTCTGATATTCCTTTTCTTTATCCTCCATAATCCTTGCAATTTCTTTCATCGTATCATCCGAATAAATCACGCCCGTCGGATTGTTTGGCGTATTAATCAGAACGGCTTTTGTTTTTTCCGTAAATGCTTCCCGAAAAGCCGCAAGATCCGGCTGAAACGTCTCATAATCCGGCTTTACCGCAACTACCGAAGCGTCAAAATTCGCCGCATAACTTCTGTATTCTCCAAAAAACGGTGCAAATACAATTACTTCATCGCCCGGATCTAAAATTGCCTTGAAAACAATATTAATTCCTCCCGCCGCTCCAACTGTCATTACAATATTTTTCCAGGTAAAATCCGTCTCAAATCTGCGGTTTAAATTATCTGCAACCGCCTGTCTGACATCTTCATAACCGCTGTTTGACATATATCCATGCAGTACAAGCGGATCCATTTCATCCAGCAAATCTTTGATTGCCTGATTTACCATAGCCGGAGCCGGAGTGGCCGGATTTCCCAGACTGAAATCAAATACATTTTCTTCTCCGACTTTTGCCGCAAGCTCTTTGCCTTCCACAAACATCGCCCGAATCGCAGAGCTTCCTTCCAAAGCCGCTTTTATCTTCTTTGAGAGCATACTTTTCTCCTTCTTTCCCTTATCCTGAACTATATTAACACATTATAATTTACAATATCTTCTTTCAAAAGTAAACCTAAATCTTACAATCTGAAACCGACAATCATAAAAGCCGGACATTTCCATGCCCGGCTTCGTTATATCATACTGTTAAAAATCTAAATCTATGCTGTCCACAGACGGTTTCGGAGCATCATACCCCATATCCGAACCGACAGAACCTCCGGCATATTCTGCGCGGAGAATAAATTTGGCTACAAGATTCTTAAGCATCGCCGCCTGTCCCGAAAGCTCCTGACTGGCTGCGGCGCTTTCTACCGCAGTAGAAGAATTCGTCTGTACAACGCTGGAAATCTGATCCACGCCTAAAGTAACCTGCTCTACCGCACCTGCCTGTTCCTCCGCTGCGTCCGCAATCTTTTCTACCGAAGAAGCCGCCATGCGAACTTTCTCCACTGCGCTTACCAGAGACTGAGCCGTAGAATCGGCAATCTCCGTACCGCGGGATACGGCTTTAATAGAGCTTTCAATCAGTTCAGCCGTATCTTTCGACGCCTCCGAACTCTTGCTGGCAAGGTTTCGGACTTCATCTGCAACCACGGCGAATCCCTTGCCCGCTATGCCGGCGCGGGATGCTTCCACAGCCGCGTTGAGCGCCAGGATATTTGTCTGGAACGCAATGTCTTCAATCGTTTTAATAATTTTTCCGATTTCATTGGATTTCTGAGTAATTTCTTCCATAGCAGACATCATGTCATGCATCTGCTGATTGCATACTTCCATCTCATCCCCGGCCGTACCGGACTGAGTTCTTGCCTTGGATGCATGCTCCGCCGTATCTTTTACCTGATGGGAAATTCCGGCAATCGTCGCCGCAAGCTCTTCTACGGCCGCAGCCTGCTGCGTCGCGCCCTGAGAAAGCGCCTGCGCCCCGTTCGATACCTGATCCGAACCGGAGGAAACCTGATCCGCACTCTGATTGATCTGTCCCAGCGTTATGCTCAAATCTCGATTCAATCTGCGAATGGACAAAAGCAGATCCTGGAAATTACCCACGTATCTATCTTCTGCTTCCGTACGCACATCAAAATTGCCGTCCGCCATCGCGCTTAAAATTCTGGAAGCATCGGCAATAACCGTATGCAGAATCAGCGCCATATTCCGAAATGCGTCCGCCAGTCTGCCAAGCTCGTCTTTTGACTGATACGCCACTTCAATATCCAAATCACCGCCTACAATCTTTCCGGCCGACTTCTCCAACTCATGAAGCGGTTTTGTAATCGCCCTTGTCAGATAAGTGGAAAGCAGCAGTGTAATAACCAGCGCCGCGCCGGCCATAGCTAACTGCGCAAAAACCAGCGTTTCCTGCATTTTTACAGTTTCTTCGTAATCCGCTTCTGCGCCCTCTTCCACTACGTTACTGATCTGTATCAGATTATTTACGGCTTCTTCCACCAGCGGCTGATACTCGTCCAAAAGCATCTTCTGCGCCTTGGCTTTATCCGTCTTTGCAGTATCAATCACTTCCTGCTGCATACTTTCCGCTTCCGTTATGTTATTGGCAAAAGCATCCAGCAAAGCGGCGTCTCCTGTAAAATGCTCAAACAGCCAGTTTGCGTTTTCCTCCAGCGCCGTCAGCTCTTTCTGCATGTCGGCAAGATGTACCTCGCTTTTTTCCTGATTTTCTTCCAGCGTGACAAATGCAAGATCTTTTACGATAATCTGCAGTCCCCGGCGCATGCTCATCACTTTATTCGTAACCTGATAGCCGACTTTATAAAAATCCGAGTACTTTTCTGCATTTTCCGTCAATCCCCATATCGCAGCGGCAACCGTTCCGCAAAACAATATGATGATAAGCATAAATGTCACCAGAAGTTTTTTTCCAATTCTTAAGTTTCTCATCACTATCCCCCTACGCATCCATGTAATATGTAGATTATAATAGATATTTGTCCATCTGTCTACTTTATTTGCCAAAATCCTTTCTGAATATTTCTCCATTATTTTGCCGGAACATTATACGCATAAAATAAGAACGGCATCTGCCGTCCCTATTTTCTTCAATACGCAAAGCAAAACGTATGTCTGCATTCAAAAGTTCTGATACAAAGTTCGTCTTCATGCGTTTTAGTGGACCAGACGGGAATCGAACCCGTGTCCAAAAACCAATCCCCCGTCCTTCTACGAGCGTAGTTTATTTTTTTACATTCCCTCTATGAGACTTGAATAAACACAATTCTCACTTCAGTAGCTTCATAATACGTACGCATACGCAAAGCTTAATATACGCCGTTTCCCGCATAGGATGAAGCCTGGGTCCTAAGGTACGGGTGCCCTAGGTCAGACTGCTGCAACTAGGCAGCGTAAGCTAAATTATCGTTAGCGTTTAATTTTAAGTTTGGCATTTAACGCATCCCGTGCGGCTCGCTTCTCCGGCTTCATAATCCCTGTCGAAACCTTTACTGGCCCTGATTCAAAAATATTATACCCAAATTTTCGAATTTGGTCAAGATTAGTACAAATTCTTTACTTTAAAATCCCGTTCCGACTCCCTCCTCTGATCTTTCTTTGCAATATCCTGCCGCTTGTCATAAAGCTTCTTCCCTTTTGCCAGGGCAATCTGCACTTTTACGAGGCTTCCTTTTAAATATACCTCCACAGGAACCAACGTATACCCTTTTTCTGCGATTTTCTGCTGCAGCTTTAAAATTTCTTTTTTATGCATCAGAAGCTTTTTGGGCCTTAAAGGATCTTTATTAAAAATATTTCCCTTTTCGTACGGAGAAATGTGCATTCCGTAAACAATGATTTCCCCATGCTCAATCCGGACAAACGCTTCCTTCACGCTGCACTTTCCCATGCGCAAAGATTTTACTTCCGTGCCGTGCAGACATACGCCCGCTTCATAAATTTCTTCCAGAAAATAGTCATGCCGCGCCTTTTTATTATTGGCAATCAGCTTTTTGCTTTCTTTACTCATCCGATTCCCCGCTTTCTTCCGCCAGTTCAAAATCTATCGTCCGCTGCAAAAGACTGACTTCCGCTACGGCCACCTTTACTTTCTGTCCCAGCTTATACCGGCGGTTCGTCGCCTGACCCGCCAGCTCATACGTACTTTCCAGATACTCATAATAATCATCCTTAAGGGATGTCACATGTACCAGCCCCTCCACCGTATTCGGCAGCTCTACATAAAATCCCCATGCCGTTACGCCTGAAATAACGCCTTCAAACACCTCTCCAATATGGCGGGACATATATTCCGCCTTTTTCATCTTATCTGTCTCCCGCTCGGCTTCTTCCGCCCGGCGTTCCGTCTCGCTGGAATGCTTTGCCACCTCCGGCAGGATTTTATCGTAATGAGCGATTCTTTTTTCGTTCATTTTGCCCCTTAAGCATTCTTTGATAATCCGATGAATCTGCAAATCCGGGTATCTTCGGATTGGCGAAGTAAAATGACAGTAATACGACGCTGCCAGTCCAAAATGGCCGCTTCCCTCAACCGAATATTTTGCCTGTTTCATAGAGCGCAGCGTCAATCGGCTAATCAAAGGCTCCTCCGGCGAACCCTCAATCTTATGCAAAAGCTTCTGCAGCTCCTTTGGGTGTATTTCCTCGGAACCGATATGAATGGCATATCCAAAATTATTGATAAATGTGGCCAGCTTTTTGATTTTCTCATTATCTGGAATGTCATGCGTTCGATAGACAAAAGGCATCTGCTGCCAGAAAAAATCTTCCGCCACCGTTTCATTTGCAATCAGCATAAAATCTTCGATTATTTTTGTCGCGACATTTCGCTCATAAGGAAGAATCTGCACCGGACGCCCTTTTTTATCCAGAATAATTTTTGTTTCCGGAAAGTCAAAATCAATCGACCCTCGCTTTTTGCGTCTGCCGCGCAAAATATCCGCCAGCTCCTCCATCAACCGGAACATTGGCACAAATTCTTCATATGTTTCCATCGTCTGCGGATCTTTGTCTTCGAGAATTTTCTTTACATCCGTATAGCTCATGCGGCGGTCGACACAGATAACCGTTTCCGCTATTTTATGATCCGTAACCTTACCCGATGCGTCAATCGTCATAATGCAGCTTAAGGCCAGCCTGTTCTCCCCCTGATTCAGAGAACAGATTCCATTAGAAAGCGCGTGAGGCAGCATCGGAATCACTCTGTCTACCAGATAGACGCTGGTTCCCCGCTTCAGAGCCTCCACGTCAAGCGCGCTGTGTTCCTGTACATAATTGGTCACATCGGCAATATGAACGCCGAGACGATACCCGTCCTCTTCTTTTGTCAGTGAAACGGCGTCGTCCAAATCTTTCGCATCTTCCCCGTCAATCGTAACCATCTGCCAGCCGCGCAAATCCATGCGTCCCGCCATGTCTGCGGAAGAAACATCTTTTGCCACGCGCTCCGCCTGATTTAACACTCTGACCGGAAATTCCATCGGAAGCTCAAACGCTTTTGCCAGGGCAAGCACATCCGTTCCCGGATCGTTACTATGTCCCAGGATTTCTGTAATTTTTCCCTCTGGCTTTCGGTCCTTTTTCCCATAATCCGTAATTTCCACGACGACTTTATGCCCTGTTACGGCTCCCTTAGATCGCTCCTTTGATACAAATACATCCTGCCCGATTTTCGAATCATCCAAAACGACAAACCCGTAATTGCCGCTCGACTCATAAGTGCCGACTGCCTGTACCAGCCCATGGGATATGATTTTTACAATCGTTCCCTCTTTTCTCTTCCCGCCGGACGCCTTGTCAATCGCAACCTGCACGACGTCTTTGTGAATCGCGCCGTTTACCTGATCCGCCGGAATGAAAATATCCTCTTCTTCTCCCTCTATGGTAACGAACCCATATCCTTTTGCATGTCCGATAAATGTTCCCGTTATCCCGCGTCCTTTCGATTTGGTAAATTTGCCTCGTTTCGACACTTCAATTTTACCCTCTGCCAGCAAAGCATCCAACACTTCCTGCAAATCTTTTCGTTCTTCTCTTGGCACAGAAAGAATTGTCGCAATTTCCTTTTGCTTCATTGGCACATATAATTCATCGCAGATAAAATCATATATGACTTTTTTTCGTTTCTTTAACTGTTCTTTTTCCATACTTCTCCTTATCCGGCAAGCAGATTATCGTTCATCTCCCATAAGAGAAAAAAGACTGTCGATGACACGACAGCCTTGCTCTTCTTAAAAGCTTCCTATATTCATT
>CATOKN010000108.1 GCA_951800425.1 uncultured Lachnospiraceae bacterium | reverse complement strand
AGCTTATCCAATTCCAGGGCCAGAACGCCAATTTCATCATAGCCTGATTTTTTTACAGGCGTAATCAGGTCTCCCGAAGACATCTGCAAAATCGCCTGTTCTAAGCGGACGATGGTTTTTATTTTTTTCCCGACAAAAAACAGTACGGTAAACAGAAACAAAACGACGCATAAAAACAGGCAGAATATGGCGTAGGGAACCAGGAAGAAAGAACTGTGGTAAAAGGAAACCATAATGGAGGCGTAGCCGTTTTTAAATTTGACCGCACGTTCGTAATTCTGGTTTACGTCTTCGTCAATCCATCGGTAAGTCATCTGAAAAAAGGTGTTGAACGGTTCGCTCCAAAGCATGGCCTCCGGGAAGCAGCTTGTCCGGTATAAGCCGTCTTCTATGCCGTAAATTGAGATGCTGGTATATTCGTCCGCCAGCGAGAAAAAGGGTTCGATTGCCCGGACGGCTTCTTTATCGTCCTCGGAATCCGGAACATTGTATTTTTTTGCTTCTTCAATCAGATTTCCCCAGAAATCGTCGTCGGGCGTTGGAAAAAACTTCATACTGGAGGGGAGGTTTTGGGCCAGAAAATAGTAGGTATTCCACTTTCTGTGCCAGAGGAAGCGGAAAAGCGTCAGGCAGAGCGCCCCTGTGACGAGAATCAGAAGAATCAGCTTGGTACGTATTTTAATATGTAAAACGCGTTTCAAAAAGGATTTCAGTTTAGTCAAAATGATACCCCTTTCCCCATGCCGTTTTGATTAAAACGGGATTTTTTGGATCGGCTTCGATTTTCTGGCGCAGATTGCGGATGTGTACCATAACGGTATTGTTTGCGCCGTAGTACCAGGGATCGTCCCAAATGGCTTCATAGAGCCTCTGTGCGGAAAAAATCTGGCGGCGGTTTAAGGCGAGCAGCCGCAGCATTTCGTATTCGGTTCCGGTCAGATCTATTTTTTTTCCGTGCAAAAACACTTCGCATTCTTCGAGATAAATGTCCAGTCCATGCAGGGAAATCTGCTTTGGGGAAGACGGCGTCTGTCTTTCTTTTCCCTGGTAAACATGGTAGCGGCGAATCAGAGCCTTTGCGCGTCCAATCAGCTCCGGATAGGAAAACGGTTTTTCCAGATAGTCGTCGCCGCCGCTGGAAAAACCAAGTATTTTATCGCTGTCGGTCGTTCTGGCGCTTAAAAAAAGAATCGGAGCGTTGCTGGTTTCCCGGATGCTCTGGCACGTTTCGTAACCGTTCATTCCCGGCATCATAATATCCAGAATAATCAAATCAAACTCCGTCTGTTTAATTTCATTCAGTGCAGTCTGCCCGTCTTTTGCCTCTGTCACAAGAAAGCCCTCTCCCGATAACAGAACTTTTATAATTTCACGGATTTCCGGATTGTCGTCTGCGATTAAAATGTGCGGCATATTTTGCGTCATGGTTTCAGTCTCCTTTATAGGATTCATTCATCTGCAAAAGTACTTTCGTAATCCTGAAGCTGGTGGTATATAGCATCTACATAAACGGTTGCGCGTTCTATTCGATAGAGCATAAGGTAGCGATGACGCATAAAATAAATGACGCGGTATCCGTTCTTCTTTAACTGGGGATGAGTGCAAAATTTCAGGCTGTCGGCGATTCTTGAAAGTCGCTCCTTTGTTTCCAGGGCATCCTGCCATACGTAATGGGCAGCCTGGTCATTCAGCAAAGTATATTGCAGGTAATCAATATAGTCGTTCAGCTGGGACAGAGCTTTTGGTGAGATAATCACGTTAAATGAATCCATGCTGTTTTCCCATTCTTTTCAGCGCGTCTTCCATATCAAGCCCCTTTCCGTCAGAAATCTGCCGGCGTGACTCATCAAGGTCGGAAAAAATCTGTTCCTGATTGAGCGGGGTAAATGGATTTGCAGGTTTTCTGGAAGTAAACAGCTGCTGTGTGAATTCCATAACCTGGATTCTTGCATCTTCTGGCATTGCTTCCAGCATGGAAATGGTTGCGTCTAAAGTACTCATGGGAAGCCTCCTCTCATAATCGTAATCTGTAGGAAAAGTATTTCTTCCTATGGATAGATTATACGCGAAAAAAAGTCAGAATTCAATATGGGGGAGAAAGGGATAGTTCCGTTGACTATGGGAGTATATGCTAAAGAGCGATTGCTTTCACCAGCAACATCATGGGACGGCGCAGCTCGTCTTTCATGCCCGGAATATGCATCATTTCTTCGGGCGGTTCTGCTTCTTTTACCGCTGCAAGCGCAAAACCATTATTTAGTAAACCCATTATGATTTGCGTTAGCGTATGATGCTGTTTTGTTACGTCGCATCCCAGAAAATGTGTTTTTCGTTCTCCGGGATAAAAGTAATTATCAAGCAGCCAGTATTGAGGCTTGCCCTCATTCGTATAAACCCAGTCCTGACCTGCGCCGGATGTAAAAATCGGGTGTTCCATGTTGAAAAGAAATACGCCGTCCTGTTTCAGCGTTTGATGTACTTTTTGAAATACCTCATCTATATTTTTGATATAGTGCAGAGCCAGATTGGAGACGACGCAATCCCATGTATTTGCCGGATATTCATATTCCTCTATTCCACAAATACGGTATGCAATCTGGGGGTTAGCGTTTCGCTTTTTTGCTTCTTCAATCATTTTCCAGCTTAAATCAAGACCTAATACTTGTGATGCTCCCTGTTCCGCTGCAAATTTACAATGCCAGCCATAACCACATCCCAAATCAAGAACTTTTTTTCCCTGAAGCTGTGGAAACAGAGGTTTTAATTGGCGCCATTCTCCGGCAGAATCTAAACCGTCTTGACTGCGAGGCATTTTTGCATATTCTTGAAAAAATTTTTCGTTCTCATATTCGTTATACACCGTTGATACTCCTTTCACAATCACAGGTTGACGTTTAATTATTCGGACACATACAAATAGCAGCTTTGCACATGGTCATTTACCATTCCAATTGACTGCATATACGCATATACGATTGTACTGCCTACAAATTTAAAACCGCGTTTTTTTAAGTCTTTGCTGATTTTATCCGAAAGCGGCGTTGTTGCAGGAATTTCAGCTTCCGATTTGAAATGATTCCGGATAGGTTTGCGATCAACATAAGACCAGATAAACGCATCAAAACTTCCATATTCTTCTTGAATTTTGATGAATTGCCGTGCGTTTGTAATTGCCGACTTGATTTTCAAGCGATTGCGAATAATATTGGCGTTTTGCATTAATGCTTCAATTTTTGCTTCATCGTAGAGAGCGATTTTTTGATAATCAAACTGATCAAAGGCTTCTCTGAAGCCCGTTCTTTTGTTTAATATCGTTATCCACGATAATCCGGCTTGCATACCCTCGAGAATTAGCATCTCAAACAGTTTCTTATCGTCATGAACGGGTTTTCCCCACTCCTTGTCATGGTATTCCTGGTAGAGTTCCGTCGTTGCCCACGAACATCTTTTTCTATCGTCCGTCTTCATAAGATCCTCCGTTTCTCAAACTTTATTTTCTCGCTTCATTCACTGTTTCTATTTTATCACAGAATGCAAATTTTTCCATTCATAAATCTTGGCTGGCAGGAAATGACAATATTATGTTCTTTTTCGGAAATTGTGACAGGATTTTTTTGTAAAAAAAACTTCATAAAAAATTGGAATATCTTTAGAAAGCTTAAGAAATGCTTTATGGGATTTTTAAGGGGAGAAAGATACCATAATTGCAAAGGAGGTTTCCATGATGAAAACGAAAGAGAAATCCTATTTGTTTCTGGCGGTACTAATCTTTTTTGCGGTATGGTGTTTGGTCGGGCGGTTTGGCCTGTTTGCGTCAAACGGAGACTGGCTTAGCCAGCACAGCGTAATTCCGGAGTATTTCAGGCGGCAGTTTTATGCGACGGGACAGATTTTTCCGGAATTTGCGGCCGGGCTTGGCGCGGGATGCAATATTTATGATTTTTCTTATTACGGACTTTTGAGTCCCATTCTTTTGCCGTCTTATCTGATGCCGTTTCTGAAAATGAGCGATTATCTGATGGCGGTAAGCTTTCTGTGTCTTGTGGCGTCTGTTTTTCTAATGCATTACTGGCTGGGGACGCATGGGCATTCCATGTCGGTTCGTCTGATTGTTTCCGTTATGTTTTTGCTGGCGGCTCCGATGATTTATCAGTTTCACCGCCAGATTATGTTTGTAAATTATATGCCTTTTCTGTGTCTGGCGCTCATTGGCGCGGATCGGTATTGGAAAAAAGGAAAGCCGGGGCTTTATATGGCGGGCGTGTTTTTCATGATTATGACAAGCTTTTATTTTTCCATCGGAGGTCTTTTGGCGCTGCTTTTTTATGTCGTAGGAAGAAGCGAAAAAGATGGAAAGAAGAGCCGTATGTTCCGGTTTGTCCTCCCGACTGCGGCGGCTGTCTGCCTGGCGGGAGTTTTGCTGGTTCCAACGGCGTACGCCCTGTTTGCAAGAAGCGGCGGATCCGGCATCAAATTTTCTGCGTCGCTGTGGATTCCCGATTTTTCCATAACGCGGTTTGCGTACAGCGGGTACGGGATCGGGCTTTCGGTCGGTATTTTGCCGGTTTTAGTCCTCTGCCTCCTCTGCAAAAACCTGCGGGAGAGATTTTTGGCGGCCGGATGTGTTCTGGTGATGACGGTTCCGTTTTTTTCCTGGATATTAAACGGAGGGCTTTATGCCAGAGGAAAATCCCTGATTCCGTTTCTTCCGGTGTTGTGTTATCTTACGGCTGTCTGTCTGGAGGGAATGAAGAAGCGGGAGATTTCTCTGAAGAAATGCCGGATGGGATACTTTGTGTCCGTTCTCTTTTGCGTCTGCTGTTTTTTTGTCCAAAGAGGAGGAGAGCCGGGGGCTTGTTATGTGGGAATGACGGCGGAATTTCTCCTGCTGCCGCTTTGCTTTTTGTTCGTTCGGAAAACAAGGTTTTCGGTTCTGATTGCCGCGCCGTCTGTTCTCAGTCTGGCTTTGCGCGCCGCCTTTTTGAACGCGGAAGAAAGCGACAGGCTGGACGCAGAATTTTATCAGGATGTGACGGACGCTTCCTGGGGCAGGGAAATTTCCAATGCGCTCAATCAGGAAAAAGGATTGTTTCGGCTGGAGCAAAGCGGAAACCATGAGGAGAAAAAAGCAAATATCAACCGCGTCTGGGATGCGCGGCAATGGTCTGTTTCCGCGTATTCTTCCGCTTACCATGAGGGATATAAAAATTTCCGGGAAAACGTGTTTTTGACAGAGCAGCCGCTTCGAAATGAACTGATGCTGTCAGTTTCGGAAAATCCCCTGTTTCAGAAATTTATGGGGATCAAATATCTGGCAAAGAAAGATAAGGAAGACAGCGGGGTATCTGTTTGCAGACAGGAACATGCGGCTCCGGTGATTTATGCCACCGATCAGGTGATAACGGAGGACGCGTATCAGGAGATGGCGTTTCCCTGCAACCAGACGGCATTGATGCGGTATGCTGTGACAAAGAGCAGTGGAAAATCTGAGAAAAAACAGACGTTATCTTCGCTGCCGGACGTTTGGAAAGCGAATATCCGGATTGCGGAGGATAGCGCGGTACATAAGACGCAGGACGGTTACTTCATTCAGTCCAAAAAGGAAACGAAGAAAAAGCTTTACATTACGGGGCAGGAGGCGGATTTTGATAAAGAGCAGATTTTTTTCCTGCAATTTGACGTAAAAAACAGCAAAAAGAACCAGGACGTAATCATAGAGCTTGCCGGCGTCCGCAATAATCTAAGCGCAAGAAATCATGTGTATTACAATGGAAATACGACGTTTACGTATGTGTTCAGGCTGGAAAAAGGGCAGAAAGACGCAGATATTTTGTTTCGGGCGGGAAAGTATTCCATTTCAAACATCCGCGGGTATCTTTCGGATGCGTCTTTGCTCAAGGAAGATTCCCTGTATCAGTCTGCGTTTGTGCCGGATTGGTCGAAGACGCGGGGAAATCAGATTTACGGGAAGCTGGATGTTTCGCGCGACGGGTATCTGATTACTTCTATTCCGTTTGATACGGGGTTTGAGATTTGGATAGACGGCAGACGCTGCGAAAAAGAAATCGTCAATACTGCTTTTCTTGGAACAAAAATATCCAGAGGAGAGCATCGGATTGCGCTTATCTACCACGCGCCTTTCGCATGGCACGGAAAGCTGGTTTCTGTTCTGGGAGCCGTACTCCTTTCGGCTGTAATTGTTTTGGAGAAAAAGAAGAATTCCGCGCAGGTTGTTTCATTTCATTACAACTTTCTAACAAGTTTGATGTATAATAAGTAAGAAGTAAAAGCGGCCAACAGAAGATAGCGTCTGGCCGTTCATTGAAGCAAAGGCAAAGGAGCATGTATGGCACACATACTGAT
>CATOKN010000107.1 GCA_951800425.1 uncultured Lachnospiraceae bacterium | reverse complement strand
GGGCATATACGCGGTAATTTTTCTGATCCATCTTCGCTGCAAGCGCCATTCCTACCGCCGTAGACAATCCCTGTCCCAAAGACCCTGTAGACATGTCTACTCCGGGAACGCATTTCATATCCGGATGTCCCTGCAGATAACTTCCCGTATGGCGAAGCGTCTCCAAATCCTCTACCGGAAAAAAGCCCCGATGCGCAAGAGCCGCATAAAGTCCTGGCGCCGTATGTCCTTTGGACAATACAAACCGATCGCGATCCTGCATCTGAGGATTCTTCGGGTCGACATTCAGCTCTTCAAAATACAGATACGTAAAAAGATCCGCCGCAGAGAGGGAACCGCCCGGGTGTCCCGCTTTTGCGCTGTATATGGAAGTTACAATCCCTTTACGAACTTCATGTGCCATCTTCTTTAGTTCTGGTCTATCCATCGCTGGTCTCCTTTTCTATCTTACATAATGAACTTTCCAAAATGTGCCAGACAAATATTTCAAACACACTCCGGCATTATGATTATAACCCATACGCTCATTTTTACAAGCAGTTTTTAAAAAAATCTTCAATTTTCACCAAATCTTTTACTGTCTCGCCCGCAATCAAAAGTCCTGCCACAGATGGGACAAAAGCCACGCTGCCCGGTATTTCCCTGATTTTTCCGCTTTCTTTCTCCCTATTTTGAGACGGCACGGGCGTCTCTTTGGAATAGACTACTTTCAGATCTTTTACGCCTCGTTTTTTTAATTCCCGGCGCATTACCCTTGCCAGAGGGCAGACTTTCGTCTGATAAATATCCGCCACTTCAAACATGCTGCCATCCAGCTTGTTTCCCGCCCCCATGCTGCTGATGATGGGAATCCCCATATCTTTCGCTTTCAGAATCAACGCAATTTTGGCCGTCACCGTATCCACTGCGTCTATGACGTAGTCATATTGTGCAAATGGAAATTCTTCGGCGCAGTCCGGCAGGAAAAAGCGATTATGAATCGTCACGTCCGCCTCCGGATTGATTTCCAGAATGCGTTCTTTCATAACCTCCGTTTTGTACCGCCCAATCGTTTTTCTCGTAGCGATAATCTGGCGGTTTAAGTTGGATTCGCTCACCTTATCGCTGTCAATTAAATCAAATGCTCCCACGCCGCTTCGAACAAGCGCTTCGCATACGTACCCTCCGACTCCTCCGATTCCAAATACCGCTACGCGGGATGAAGACAGCGCGTCCTTCGCCTGTTCCCCAAGCAGCATTTTTGTCCGCTCCAGCCAGTCTGACATCACATTCCTCCTCTTTCCCTACTGCATACCTGCCGCCTGTTCCGGCGATACCGGCGGAGGAGCCAGCATTGCCTTTAACGCTGCAAGCTGCGCTTCCTGCGCCAGCAAAAGTTCATAATTCGATACTTTGGCCTGGCCCTCCGCAGATAAAAGATTATACATCTTTCTTGCCGCCGCAATCGCCGGCTCGCTCTCAAGCGTCACTTCCCCGATTCCATTGATCATATTGACTACCTGGGCCGCTTCCTGCGCCACTGCCGCCGGACTTTCCGTGCCGGGCAGCGTATAGACCAATACGGGATCGCCTTTTTCGATATTTTCAAATATTTTCTGAGCCGCGCTTTTGGGAAGATTGATGCAGCCGTGCGAACCGCTTGTTTTATAAATATTTCCTCCAAAGCTGCCCCTCCAGGAAGCGTCGTGCATTCCCACGTTATTGCAGAACGGCATCCAGTATGTAACGGGAGACGCATAGTTTTCCCCTCTCAGCACAGCGTCCCTTTCTTTATAAGTCAGTCCGTATATGCCGGTCGGCGTGTCATAATTTTTGGACAGATTGCCGGAAACAAAATCTGACTCTACCAAAAGGCTGCCATTTTTATAAAAATACAAATGCTGCGCCGTCAGATTGATTTCCACATAAGTGTCTCCATAGTCGTTGGCTCCATGGCTTTTCCCTCTCTGCGCATATGTAATTTCCCGCTTTTTTTCTCCTCCCTCCCGAATATCTTTTAAAATCTGCTCTTTTTCCCCCTCTTTGTCTACTTTCCAGCCATAATCTCCATTTGTAATGTCAATCGTTTTTCCATAGGAGGTCTGAAACGTATGCTTGCGAAACACGGTATTATGGGCCGAAGCCAGACCGTCTACGTATTCTGCCACTGCTTCTTCATTGATAGAGACTTCCGTACCCGATACGTCAAGCCAGGCATGAATCGTACTGCCGTCAAGCGTTTTCGTTTCCTCGCCCAAATCGTATGTAATAACGGTTTTGACGTATTGATTCAGCGTTTCCAAAAGATCGTTTAGCTTTTCATCCTCCGCCGTCACTTTGGGCTTTGCGTAGCAGTCCTCTTTTTCCAAATCCACCGTCTCTTTTAAGCTGCCGACAGCTTCTTTCAAAACGGAAAAAAACTGCTTTTTTCTGATTTTATTTCCCTGCTCCTCGGGCAGGATCTGATACCCGTCCGCCTGATATTTGGAACAGCGCGCGTCTTTTGGCTTTGTCTGATTTTCCGGCTGCACGCATGAAAGCGCTTCAAAAGCAGCCTCTAATTTTTCTTCATCAAAGCGAACCATCGTCGGCTCCTGCCAAGTCTGCGGCCGAAAAAGCGCGACGGGCCATGCAAAGCCGTTCTGCGCTTCTATTTTTGTCAGAATACTGTCTCCAAATTCCGGGCGAAGCGATATATCCGCGCCTTTTATCCGCTCCTCATTTCCATTCCTCTCTTTTATCGAAATTTCGTAACCGTTAATCTCCTCCGTAATCAGGCGTTCTACTTCATCCTGCGATTTACCGGATATGGAAATTCCGTTTAACGTAACAGACGGCAGAAAATGGCTCTGAAAATAAAACGCCGTTCCAATATAAACGGCCGCCGTCAAAGCTGCCGCTACCGCAAGCCAAATGCCCGTCCGTTTTGATAAAGAAACCTTTCTCTTTGCTTTTTTCCTGTCCATAAGTCAGTCTCCTTCCTGATAGATGTCCATATGGCGTATCCTTTGTATTGTATTATTTTATTCACAATTTTATTATACCGTCATCGGTTTCTTTGTCAAATAAAGATTGTTGTAATATATTGGCAATTCGTTTTGTAAAAACTTATGTCATATTTTCTTAAGATTTTCGTAATTTTTAGAATTGAGGATTGTAGCAAAAAATTTCCTGTGCTATAATTTTCACTAACAGGCATACTAATAAGAAAGAAGCAAAATAAAGGGTGAATATTGTGAATGTTTCAACCATACGAGAGCGTACTGCGAAAAACTGCGCCCGTGAAATTTTCCGGAAATACAGGCATGGCTTGCTGCTGCTTTATCTGCTGATTTATCTGCCCTGGTTTCAGTGGCTGGAAAAAACAGTCACCAGCCGCTTCCATGTCATCCACATGGCCGTGGACGATTGGATTCCTTTCGTAGAGGGCTTTATTATCCCGTATTTCCTGTGGTTTCTTTATGTAGCCGCCGCAGTCGTTTATTATTTTTTCAAAAACAAAACAGAATATTACAGACTTTGCATCTTTTTGTTTATTGGCATGACGGTATTTCTGATTGTTTCCACTGTGTATCCGAACGGTCATACGCTTCGTCCGGCCGAATTTGAACGAGATAATCTTTTCGTTGATATGGTGCGGTATCTGTATCGGATCGATACGCCCACGAACCTGTTTCCAAGCATTCACGTATACAATTCCATCGGCGTCAACATCGCCGTCTGGCGCTGCGAAGAATTCAGGGCAAAGAAAGCGATACGCTATGGTTCTTTTCTTTTGATGATAAGCATCGTTTTATCTACGATGTTTTTAAAGCAGCATTCCGTATTTGACGTGATTACCGGAATTGTTTTCGCCGCTTTTATGTATACGCTTGTTTATTCCAGTACCCCCCAGCCCCTGGGCGATTCCAAAACGCCTCTGGGCGATCTCGTGAGACGAGTATAGATATAATTTGAGGGAAGCTTACGCTTCCCTCATTTTTTATTACCACAGCCGAAACGCCGCGATTGCCTTTTTTGCCGCTTTATAGGGCAGCGTCTCAAGCTCCCTTACGGCGCGCCTTAATTCTTTTCGTATCTCAATCTGCTGCGGGCAATGGGTTTCACATTTGCCGCATCCGACGCACAAAGACGCGCTGCTCTGGTTCTGCCGGAAAGCGGTACACTGAAGATATTCTTTTCTGGCGCCGCCTTTTGTTTCCGAATACATTTCATTATAACAGCGAAACGTCACCGGAATATCTACGCCTTTGGGACAGGGCATGCAATATCCGCAGCCCGTGCAGTTGACTTTTACCGTCTTTTTGATTTCTGCTTTTACCCGCTCTACCAGCGCTTCGTCTTCTTTTGAAAAATGCCCCGCGATTCCCCTGTCCGCGGTTTTTAAATTTTCTTCCAGCATTTCCATGGAATTCATGCCGGAAAGCACGCAGGTAACTTCCGGCTGATGATACAGCCATCGAAACGCCAGCTCCGCAGGCGTTCGCCCAGCCGCGTCTTCTTCAAACAGACGCTTTGCGTTTTTGGGCAGAAGATTAACCAGTCTGCCGCCCCGCAAGGGCTCCATAATAATAACAGGCAGCCCCTTGTTTGCCGCATACACAAGTCCCTCCCGGCCCGCCTGGCTGTGTTCGTCCATGTAATTATACTGAATCTGGCAAAAATCCCAGTCATACGAATCTACAAGCTTTTGAAACATCTTTGTATGCCCATGATAGGAAAAGCCGAGATTGCGGATTGCGCCGCTTGCCTTTTTTTCCGCAATCCATTCCAAAATGCCCATCTTTTTTAATTTTTCCCAGGTATCGGTATCTGTCAGCATATGCATCAGATAATAATCAATGTAATCCGTCTTCAGTCTGCGCAGCTCCTCCTGGAAAATTTTTTCTACGCCCTCCATGGATTTTATCATATAATGGGGAAGCTTTGTCGCAATATATACGTCCGTTCTGCAGTGATTCCGATGCAGAATTTCTCCCACGGCCGCTTCGCTGCCAGGATAAATATAAGCCGTATCCAGATAGTTTACGCCAGACTTTATGGCATGCATAACTTCCCGTTCCGCTTTGTCCAGATCAATGCCGGCTCCCTTTCTTGTAAACCGCATACAGCCGTATCCCAGCACAGACAGCTCCTTTCCCTTTTTATCTTTTCGATACTGCATATTTCCTCCTTAGGAATTTATTCCAATTCTTCCAGCTCATCCTGCCAGATCTTTACGCATGCGTCGGAGGGCATTCGTAAATCCCCTCTTGGCGACACCGCAATCGTTCCCACTTTCGGGCCGTCCGGCAGACAGGAGCGTTTAAACTGCTGTGAAAAAAAGCGGCGGTAATAATTCTTCAGCCATTTTAAAATCGTTTCGTTTTCATACGTTCCCAAAAACGCCCGCTTCGCCAGACGGTATATTTTTCCGGGTGAAAATCCAAACCGCAGCATATAGTACAGGAAAAAATCATGCAGTTCATAAGGCCCCACAAGATCCTCCGTTTTCTGCGCAATCTCCCCGTCTTTAGGAGGAAGCAGCTCCGGGCTGACCGGCGTATCCAAAACGTCAAAAAGCGCATCCCGTAACGTCCCCTCTTTGCATCCTTTTGCGAAATAGCGCACCAGATGCGTCACCAGCGTCTTTGGCACGGAAGCGTTTACGCCATACATCGACATATGATCGCCATTGTATGTCGCCCATCCAAGGGCAAGCTCCGACATATCTCCCGTACCGATTACCATACCGCCCTCTTTATTGGCAATGTCCATAAGTATCTGGGTGCGTTCTCTCGCCTGGGCGTTTTCATACGTCACGTCATGATTGGACGAATCAAATCCAATGTCTTTAAAATGAATGCTGACCGCATCCCGAATCGGCACTTCCAAAAACGTCGCGCCAAGAGCGCGAATCATACTGACCGCGTTTTGATACGTCCGATCCGTCGTTCCAAATCCCGGCATCGTCACAGCCAAAATTCCTTTTCTGTCTAATCCCAGCAAATCAAACGCGCGAACCGTAACAAGCAGCGCCAGCGTCGAATCCAGCCCGTCGGAGATGCCAAGAACGGCGCAGCGGCATCCTGTATGTCTGAGCCGTCCCAAAAGCCCCGTCGCCTGAATCGTAAGAATTTCTTCGCACCGCCCGTCTCTGTCCTTTGTATCCTCCGGAACAAACGGCGCGGCGCAAACCGGACGCGTCAGCTTTGTCTGCTCTATGTTCAGAGAAAATTCGACTTCTTCATAATCTTTCGCGTCGTCTTTTGGTTCAAACGTCGTATTTCTTCTGCGTTCCTGCATCAGCTTTTGCAAATCAATTTCCGAATAAATGGTTTCATTCCAAAACCGTTTTGATTCCTCCAGCAAAATTCCGTTTTCCGCAATGATATTATGGCCCGAAAACACGACGTCCTGCGT
>CATOKN010000106.1 GCA_951800425.1 uncultured Lachnospiraceae bacterium | reverse complement strand
GACGTTCCCCCGTCTTTGATTTCGATTGTAATTGCAGACGCTTTTGCGTCCATGGAATTTTCCACCAGCTCTTTGACCACGGAAGACGGCCGTTCAATGACTTCCCCGGCTGCAATTTTATCAATGGTTTCCTGGCTCAACAATACAATTTCAGACATAACAGAATCCTTTCCTTATCAGGGTTACCAGCGGTTTTTTACTTTATTCTGCAATTCGTAAAGCTTGTTCATCGCTTCAAACGGAGTCAGGTGATTTACGTCAATTTCTCTGATCTCCGCAATAATGTCATCATCTTTTACCGTATCAAATAACGACATCTGCGATAAATCCACTTCGTCCAGCACGGCTTTTTTCTTTTTGGAGGATACGTCTACCTGGATATTTTTTGCAAAATCCGAAATATCATTTTCGCTTAATTCGTCTACGATTTCTTTCGCCCGCTTTAATACGGATTCCGGAAGCCCCGCAAGCCTTGCCACCTGAATGCCATAGCTTTTATCGGCTCCTCCGGGAACAATCTTTCTCAGAAAAACAATGTCGTCTCCACGTTCTTTTACGGCGATGCAGTAATTGTTTACATTGTTCAGCTTGCCCTCGAGTTCGGTCAGCTCGTGGTAATGCGTGGCAAAAAGTGTTTTTGCTCCAAGAAGCTTTGGATTGCTGATATGCTCTACGACCGCCCAGGCGATTCCAAGCCCGTCAAACGTGCTGGTTCCCCGCCCGATTTCATCTAAGACAAGCAGGGAGTTTCCCGTTGCGTTTCTTAAAATATTGGCCACTTCCGTCATTTCTACCAGAAAGGTACTCTGCCCGCTGGCAAGATCGTCCGATGCGCCTACTCTGGTAAAAATCCGGTCTACAATGCCAATATTTGCAGAATCGGCAGGTACAAAGCTTCCAATCTGCGCCATCAGCACAATAAGCGCGCTCTGACGCATGTAAGTGGATTTTCCTGCCATATTTGGCCCGGTAATAATGGAAATCCTCTGTTTCTGATTGTCCAGATATGTATCATTGCTGATAAACATTTCATTTTGTATCATCTTTTCTACCACCGGATGGCGGCCGCCTTTGATGTCGATGATTCCCCGGGCGTTTAATTTCGGTTTACAGTAATGATTTTGTTCCGCAACAAACGCAAAGGAGGAAAGCACGTCTAATTTGGCAATGGCTTTTGCCGTTTTCTGAATACGCGTCACTTCTCTGGCAATGGATTCCCGGATTTCCCGGAACAATTCATATTCCAAAGCAATCAGCTTGTCTTCCGCGCCTAAAATGATGTCTTCCAGCTCTTTTAATCTTGGCGTTATGTACCGCTCCGCATTTGCAAGCGTCTGTTTTCTGGTAAAATAATCCGGAACCATATCTTTATAGGAATTGGTTACTTCCAAATAATAGCCAAAAATCTTATTGTATTTGATTTTCAGATTCCGGATTCCCGTTTTCTCACGTTCGTCCGCTTCTAATTCGGCAAGCCATGTTTTTCCCTCTGTTTTTGCCCGGCGCAGACGATCTACTTCTTCATGATAATGCTCCTTTATGATGCCTCCGTCATGCACGAGAACCGGCGCGTCTTCCATAATCGCGCCATCAATCTTTTCAAAAATATCTTCCAGAGTGTCCAGATTTTTTGAAATTTCCCGTAAAAGGACGCACGAAAAATCATCCAGCAGACGCCAAATCGGCGGCAGCATGCGGATGGAATTTTTAAAGGCAATCAAATCTCTTGGATTTGCGGTCTGGTAGGTTACACGGGTAATCAGGCGTTCCATATCATAAATCGGATTTAAATATTCCCGCAGCTCTTCTCTTGTAATGGCATGAGCGTTTAATTCTTCTACGGCTGCAAGGCGCCGTTCGATGCTCTGCTTATCAATCAAAGGCTGCTCGATATAAGAACGCAGCATTCTGGCTCCCATTGCCGTTTTTGTTTTATCTAAAATCCAAAGCAGGGAACCGCGCTTGGCTTTTTCCCGAAGCGTTTCGGTAAGCTCTAAATTTCGCCTTGTGGAACTGTCGATTACCATAAAATTTCCGGTTACGTAAGGACGAATCCCCGTCATATGTGAAAGAGAATTTTTCTGCGTTTCATACAAATATTTTAAGAGAGAACCGGCCGCAATGCTTCCGCCCGGAAAATCGCTTAACCCAATGCCGCCTAAATTTTGTATGTGAAAGTGCTGCTTTAACGTCTCAATGGCCGTATCTTCGCTGAAATACCAGGCTTCTAATGCGCCGACGCAGATGTGCAGACGGTTTTTAATGTCGTCTAAATCGATGCCGCTCATATAAAACGCTTCGTTGCAGATGATTTCGGCCGGGCTGTATTTGTTGATTTCATCCAACAGCTTTCGCTCGGAATCCACCTCCGTCACCGCATAGTCTCCAGTACTGACGTCTGCAATGGAAACGCCGTATTTGTCCGTAAGATAGACGATGCACATAATGTAATTGTTTCTGGATTCGTCCAGCGCCTGACTGTCCGTATTTGTTCCCGGCTTAACAATGCGGATGACTTCGCGCCGGACAATCCCTTTTGCCGTTTTCGGATCTTCCACCTGTTCGCAGATGGCTACTTTATAACCTTTTTTTACAAGCTTATTCAAATATCCTTCCACTGCGTGATAAGGAACGCCGCACATGGGCGCGCGCTCTTTGGCGCCGCAGTTTTTCCCGGTCAGCGTCAGCTCCAGCTCTTTGGATACGTTTATCGCGTCTTCAAAAAACATTTCATAAAAATCTCCCAGCCGGTAAAAAAGAACGTAATCCTTATATTCTTTTTTGATTTCCAGATACTGCTCCATCATGGGTGTATATTCGCTCAAAATTTATCTTCCTTCCGTGTTTTCTCATCTCATTTGTCCGGGTCTGTGCGCGCGGGCAATGGCTTCCGCCGTTTTTATGCCGTCCATGGCTGCAGACATAATTCCTCCGGCATATCCCGCGCCTTCCCCGCATGGATAAATACCGGAAATCTCGCTTTGAAACTCTGCGTTTCTGCAAATTCTGACCGGAGAAGAGGTCCTGCTTTCAATGCCGGAAAGGATGGCGTGATCGGATGCAAATCCCGGTATTTTTCTGTGAAACTGTTCCATTCCATCCAGAA
Organism: uncultured Lachnospiraceae bacterium; assembly: GCA_951800425.1. Classification (GTDB taxonomy): domain Bacteria; phylum Bacillota; class Clostridia; order Lachnospirales; family Lachnospiraceae; genus Roseburia_B. Next base: position 3,281 of record CATOKN010000106.1, on the reverse strand, counting down.
ACGCTTCGTAAAGATCGGTTTCAAACAATCGGTGCAGAGGCGCGGTTTGCGCCGCGCCGCAGGTCATAGAGGGAAACGCAAATGCAGAAGCGTTTTCCTGTTTTCGTTTAAAATCCCCGTAAAGCTGCTGTGGAATTGCGCCGCAGGCCATTTCATAAGCCCTTTTTTCCAGCCTTCTTTGAAATTCAATACCGGATAGCGGACCTGCCGCGCCAAAATCTTTTGGAGCGACTGACACGATAATGGCGCTGTTGGCATTTGCGCCGTCCCTTTTGTAATTGCTCATGCCATTGACTGCCAGATGTTTTTCTTCCGAAGAAGCATTTACGACATAACCTCCGGGACACATGCAAAAGGAATAAACGCCTCTGCCGTTTCCTGCTTTTGCCGTTACTTTGTAGGAGGCGTTCGGCAGCAGACGCGCCGCGTCTTTATACTGACTTTGATTGATCATTTCCTGTAAATGCTCTACGCGCAGCCCTACGGCAAAAGCTTTTGCTTCCATGGGAAGATTATGTTCCAAAAGCATTTGAAAGGTATCTCTTGCGCTGTGGCCAATGGCCAAAACGAGCGCTTCCGTTTCTATCCGGTCCGTCCCGTTGATTTCTGCCGAACAGATTCTGCCCCGGGATAGATTCAGATTCGTCAGGCAGCTTTCAAACAGAAAAGTTCCTCCCATCGCTTCTATCGTACGGCGCATGGCCGGAATGACGTGAGAGAGCATATCGGTTCCGATATGAGGTTTTGCTTCATAGCAGATTTCTTTCGGAGCCCCGTGTTTCGTAAAAATTTCCAGTACTTTTCGATTTCGCCCCGCTTCGTCTTTAACCAGCGTATTTAATTTGCCGTCAGAAAAGGTTCCTGCCCCGCCCTCTCCAAAGGAGACGTTGGAATTGAGATTTAAATTTCCGCCCTCCCAAAAGCTTTTCACATCTTTTGTTCGCTGCTCCACCGTCTTCCCACGCTCCAAAATCACCGGGGCGTAGCCGTAAGAAGCAAGCATATAGGCGCAAAATAAGCCGGCCGGGCCGCTTCCTGCGATGACGGGCCGGCGCGTAAATTGGGGACCGCACGGAGTTGGAAAATGGTAGACGGCTTTTTTCTGACAGCGGATTTGATTTTGGTGCAGCCGGTCTGCGATTTTCTTATCGTCCGTAGTATCCGCTTCTATCGTATATACATAATGAATGTCCTGCTTTTTTCTCGCGTCTATGGATTGCTTTGCAATCCGAAGCTCCAAAAGCTGTTCCTTATGGATCTTAAGCGTCTTTAAAACTTTTGCTTCCAGGTCTTCTCTCGTATGGGTAATGGGAAGCTTTAATTGCTGAATTTGTATCATTACGGTTTCCTCTTTTCAAAATTCAATTGCGCGCGGCATGCGTTCCGGCCACATAGCCGGACGACCATGCCCATTGCAGATTGTATCCCCCGCATATGCCGTCGACATCTATGACTTCGCCCGCAAAATAAAGCCCGGAAACAATCGAAGATTCCATGGTATCCGCATGAATTTCCGCAGTGGAAACGCCTCCCGCGCAAGTCTGCGCCTTGTCAAAGCCTTCCGTACCCGTTAATTCAAACGTCATATGCTTCAGATAATGGGAAAGCCGTTTTATTTTATCTTTGGAAATATCTGCCGCCGCTATGTGCAAAGAAATTTCATTTTCTTTTAAAAGAACGGGAATCAGCTTTTTGGGAAAAAAACCGATAAGCGCTTCCTCCGCTGTTTTTTGATCCTGGCGAAAAAAACGTCCTGTCAGCTCCCGCTTTAATTCTTCGTCTGTAAAATCAGGGACAAGGTCGAGCGAGGCGCAGACTTTTTTCTTTTGTTCAAAAGCTCTGGCCGCATAACGGCTGACCTGAAAAGCCGGGATTCCGGAAACGCCCTCTTTTGTAAATTGAAGCTCTCCTCTGTCCCTGCCGGCTTCTTTTTCGTCCACAAACAAATGAATGACGGCGTCTGTGCGAATTCCCGCAATCGAGGGGAAAAAGGATGGCTTTGCCCTCATCTGCACAAGCGCCGGAACAACGGAGACAAACGTATGCCCCAGTCTTTCAATCTGGCAAAATGCGCTTCCGTCGCTTCCTGATTTTGGAAATGCCTTTCCTCCGCACGCAAAAATACATTTATCTGCGACAAATATTTTATTTCCGGCTTTGATTTCAAATTTTTGTCTGTGCTTTCTGACAAATGCGACGGCACAATTCGTTTGTATCGTTACATTCAGCCGACGAAGCTCCATGCGAAGCACGTCTAATACGGAAGAAGCCTGTCCGCTGGCCGGATAAAAATAACCGTTCCTTTCTTTTGGAACTATGCCAAGGCTTTTAAAAAACGCGACGGTTTCTTCAAATCCAAATTGCTGTAAAGACGGCAATACAAAGGCAGGGTTTTCGCTTCTGTAACAGCGGAATCCCTGCTTGCGGTTTGTATAATTGCATTTTCCGTTTCCTGTGGATAGAATTTTTTTGCCGATTCTGTCCATATGCTCCAAAACAGTCACGTCTGCGCCAAGCCTGGCTGCGGATATGGCCGCCATCATTCCGGAAGCGCCGCCGCCGATTATGATAACCTGATTCAATCTGACACCTTTTTCCATACAAATTTTCTGCAAGCGGCAGATAAATTGCCTTTCGTCAGATATTTTAGCATAAGAAAAATAAAGATTCAACCAGGAATCTTGCAATTGACAAATTTGGAAAATGTGAACGAAGTCTAAATTTTTTAAAATTTCTTTAAATTACTTTTATTTTGTCTTGTTTCAGGTTGTCAATATATGGTATGATACCAAAATAGATAGAAAGGAGGTCTTATATGTATACAAAATCATACAGCGAAATTACGCCTGAAATATTAAGACTATCTAAGCTTTGTGAAGACACTGCCACCATCCAGCCGGAATTATATACCGAGTTTGATGTCAAAAGAGGTCTTCGTGATTTAAACGGAAAAGGCGTGCTTGTCGGCCTGACACAAATTTCCGATGTCTGTGCAACCAAACTCGAAAACGGGAAACCTGTTCCTACCGACGGTAACCTTTATTATCGTGGATATAATGTAAAAGATATTGTTAAGGGAATTGAAGAAAAAAACCACTTCGGCTTTGAAGAAAGCACATATCTGCTCCTGTTCGGAAAGCTCCCGACAAAGCAGGAACTGGACACATTTACATCTCTGCTCGGAGAATATCGGACGCTGCCCACCAGTTTTGTACGCGACATCATTATGAAAGCTCCAAGCAACGATATGATGAACACGTTGGCCAGAAGCGTACTTACCC
>CATOKN010000105.1 GCA_951800425.1 uncultured Lachnospiraceae bacterium | reverse complement strand
ATTTTCCAAAGGCGCTGGCAGTATTTCCGGATAACAGGCATTTTATGAGTTTAAACCACGAATCCAATGAGATTTGTACGTTTCGGATGAATTATGAAAACGGATATGCTTTGATGAATGGGAGGCCGCAAAAAATAGATAAGCCAAATTGCGTATATATTTTGAAACTCGAAAGCTAGCACAGAGTTTTTCCAATGCGACTGCAGCTTATTTGAAAGGTAGATGAAAAATGGAAGAAAACAGAGAATCCAGGGAAGATGCGAAAAACAGAGGCCAGATTGTATGTTTTGTGTTGATTGCATTGACGGCGGTTTTTGTTTTTGGCATTTTATCAATGAATTTAGTGACTGTAAGGATTATTAACTTTGCGATTGAAAATATGAAGATGCTTTCGGATCATGACGCGTATTCCATTGAAAATACGGTCAGACAGTACGGGAAGCTTATAGACGGAATTGCAGGGTCTGTCGGTCAGCCGGACGAATTGAATGTGCAGACGCAGATGAAAGTATTGAAAAGCAAGAAAGAGGTTGTCGGTTCCTCGTGTATCGAGCTGATTTTGGTTGCGGAAGACGCGTTTACGATAGACAGCGGAATGTCGGCAGGAACAGATGAAAAAATCCGAACGATATGCAGTCAGATGAAACAGGATTTTATTTGCCATTATCAGGATGAGGATTTCGAATCATTGGAACAAAAGGAAGTATTATTGCTGGGAAGAAAGGTTTCCCCTTTTACTTTGGAAGGCCATACATATGACTTTCTGGCGGCAAAGATAGAAATTGACATTTTACAGCAGGGAATCAAGCTGGACAGCTATGAAGCGCAGGGACACAGCCATGTGATAGATTTTGGCGGTTATTACTTAATCAACGCGCATCGCGATCTGGAATCTGAAAAAGTGGAAAATTTTTATGAAACAATGGATCGCGGGACGTTGAAAGGGGGTATGACCATATCCAAAATGAAAGAGCGGATGGAACGCAAGGAAAATCTGATCTTTCAGTATGTGGATTCGGAGGGCGTTACGGATGTGATTGCCTGTACTTATATGGAAGTGGGGGACTGGTATTTTGTCAGTGTCGTTCCAAAAAACGTCTTTGTCCGTCAAAGCCAGACTTTGATGGAGCTTTTTATGTTTTTTATGGTTGTCATCTTTGTGATTCTTTTTACCGTTGGCATTATTATTTTCCGGAGGCGTTCTAAAATGCTTGCAATGGAACGGCATTACCGGATGGAGCTGACGGAAGCGCTCAATATGGCTCAGGCCGCAAACCGGGCCAAAACGACGTTTCTGAATAATATGTCTCACGATATACGTACGCCGATGAACGCTATTATTGGTTTCACCGCGCTGGCCATTACGCATATTGACACAAAAGACAGAGTCGCTGATTATCTGGAAAAAATATCAAAATCCTCCAATCATCTGTTGTCTTTGATTAACGATGTGCTGGATATGAGCCGGATTGAATCCGGAAACGTCAGCATTGACGCAAAACCGGAAAATCTCGCGGAAATTTTGCATGGCCTGAAAGACATTATTCTTGCGGACATCAACGCAAAGCAGCTGGAGTTGTTTATTGATGTGCTGGACGTCTGGGATGAATGCATTATCTGCGATAAGCTGAGGCTGAACCAGGTGCTTTTGAATTTGACGTCAAACGCTTTGAAATATACGAATCCGGGAGGAATCGTATCCATTCGCGTGATCGAAAAAGGATATACGGAATCGGGAAGAGGTATTTACGAGTTTCATGTAAAAGATACCGGAATCGGAATGAGTCCGGAATTTGTCCAGACGATTTTTGAACCGTTTACACGGGAAAAAACGTCTACGGTCAGCGGCATTCAGGGAACAGGCCTTGGAATGGCCATTACAAAAAACATTGTAAATATGATGGGCGGCACGATTACGGTGACGAGCGAGCCGGGCGTCGGTTCAGAATTTATCGTATCGTTTGAATTTGAGATACAGGAGGGCGACAAGGAACCAAAGGTAATTGGTTCGCTGGAGGGACTGCGCGGTCTGATTGTAGACGATGATATGAATACCTGCCAGAGCGCGGCCGCCATGCTGCGCCAGATTGGCATGCGTTCCGAATGGTGTACGCATGGCAAAGAAGCAGTGGCGCGGACAGAGGAAGCCATAAAAATTCACGATCATTTTCAGGTTTATATCATCGACTGGCTGATGCCGGATATGAATGGAATTGAGATTGCAAGAAGAGTGCGAAAGATTGCCGGAAACGATGTTCCGATTATTCTTTTATCTGCATATGACTGGACGGATATGGAAGAAGAAGCGCGAGAGGCCGGAATTACCGATTTTATCAGTAAGCCCATGTTTTTGTCGGATCTTTTTGAGAAACTTTCCAGAGCGTGCGGCGAGGGAACGCAGGAACCGGTACCGCAGACGTCTGAGAAAAAAGTGACCGGCGTGGGAAAACGTCTGCTGTTGGTAGAAGATATTGAGTTAAACCGGGAGATTGCGGTAGAGATATTGGGCCAGGAAGGGTTTGAAGTGGATTCTGCGGAAAACGGAAGCGTGGCGGTAGATAAGATTGAAAAATCGCAGCCGGGTTACTATGACGCTGTGCTGATGGACGTTCAGATGCCGGTTATGAACGGATATGAAGCGGCAAAAGCAATTCGCGCTTTACAAAATCCGGCGCTTGCGGCCATACCGATTATTGCGATGACGGCAAATGCGTTTGAAGAGGATAAAAAAGCGGCGCTTGAAGCGGGAATGAATTCCCATGTCAGTAAGCCAATCGACGTAGGAGCGTTACTGGAGGCACTGGAAGAAGTGATATAGGAAAGGCGTAGACATATGGGAAAAAAGAAAATCGCATGGATTGTCGCCGGCATTTTAGTTTTTGCAGTTTTATCCGCCGTCCTGATTTCGGCAAAATCAGCAAAGCCCAAAAGTCAGACAAAGGAATCTGTAACCGGGACAAAACGGGAGGATGCAGGGCGACCGGAATCTGACGATGCGGATACGGAAAGTTATGAACGCGAGGATCCATACGAAGAACCGGAAGAAATTGTCTGGGAGCCGGAAGAGGAGGATGTGGAAGCCTTTGAACCGGAAGGAAGACTGCTTCTGGGAGAAGATTTTGACGACGCGTCGGATACGTTTGGATTTTTGGGAGCTTTTGTCAAAGACGGCTTTCTGCATCTGACAGAGGGGATGCAGAGTTTGGACGCTTCTCATAAAACATTGGATCATGTGATTCTGGGGCAGTCGTTTGTCGAGGTTTCTTTTGACTGGAAATTCTTGGATTCCGGCAAAAAGGGAGAAAGCGGTCTGGAATTCCGAGATTTATATGGTCGTCTGATTTTTGCCGCGGCGGGAGGTTACAATGAAAAGACGGGTCAGTATGAGCTGAAATTTTCTGCCAACGGGGCTCCGGTAAATTCGGCCGGAATTACGTTAAAGCCCCGGTGGACGGTAACGTCGTGCAGTCCGAATACAACGTATCAGATTTCGTTTCGCGCAGATTTCGTCGGGAAAAAAGTAAACGCCTGGATTGTGGATGAAAATGAAAAGACAGTCGGAACGATTCGGGATGCGGATATTTCGGCCAGCGGACTGTCAAAAATGACGGCGGCCTGTTATCAGGCGGGAGCTGCGGAAGCAATTGGCCGGTTTCGTCTGTATGGGCCAGACGACGCAGGGCCGTTTCCGCTGGAAGGAAAAAAAGCGATTGCTTTTGGCGACAGCATTATTGACGGGCATTTATACAAGGAGGCCGGGTTTGTAGAGTTTCTGGCTGCGCAGGAGGGAATGGAGCTGGAATTTAATTACGCCAACAACGGGGCGAGGATTATGCCCGGCGGCACGGTAAATCCGGCTGACGGACTGGGCGGCACGATTCTGGACTGTCAGGTAAATGTTGCGGCTCTTGAAAACCGGAATCCGGATTACATTATATTTGACGGCGGCGCAAACGACGCCTATACCAATATTTTATCGAATCTTGGAACGGCGGGAGACACGGATGTTTCTACGTTTGCGGGCGCGTTTTATCATACCATTCGCGCGATGCATGAATATTGGCCGGATGCGAAAATCGTTTATGTGGCCGTTCACAAATTGGGCGTCAGGGATTTGCACGTTCAGGAAGAATTACGTAAGCTGCAGCTTGCCATTTGTGAGGATTTGGGCGTGGAAGTGGCCGATTTATACACCAGAGAATGGGATTCGACAGATGCGGCCCTGAATCAGAAATATGCGTTTGATGCGTTTGACGCGGGACAGATTCCCATAGCGGGAAATAACACAACGGGGGCGCATCCCAATTTTCTTGCCATAGAAGAGTTGTATGTGCCGGTTGTTTCGGACGCGTTAAAAAGAGCGGAGCATATTGTGGACGACTCCTGGGATTTTGGTTATCAGGACAAAGAAAATACGCCGGCTTTGGGAGAGGATTTTGCGGGTATTTCCGGGGAAGAAAATTCTGTGGAAATGGCAGGACGGATTGCTTCTATTAAATTTTCATCTGCAAAATATCAGGTTGCGGCCGGAAAGAACATTGTGTTAAAACCCAAAATCAATCCTGCGGACGCAGCGGATCCGCGGATTAAGTTTCGCGTCGTTTCCAATGAGAAATATGCGTCTCTTAACGTGCGGGAAAATGAGTGCGAGGTATCTACAAAAAAATCAGGAGCCGGAAAGACAGTTGTCGTTTTGGCAAAAGCCGCCGACGGAGGCGGGGCGGAAAAAGAAGTGGAAATTCAGATTATGAAGCATGCCGTAACAAAAATCAGCATAAAGAGCGGCGCACAGACAATTCATCCGGGTAAAAAAGCACTGTTGAAAGCATCCGTCAAAACAAATGGAAAAAATGCCAATCGAAATCTGATCTGGACTGTGTCGGAGAAGGGAATTGTTACGCTGAATCAAAATAAAGACGGCAGCCAGTGCATCGTAACTGCCAGGCCGGCCGGAGCGGGCAGGACAGTTACGATTCAGGCGTTGTCAACAGACGGTACGGAAAAGTACGCGGAAACGAAAATTAAGATTGACTGACGTCTGTTCGGTAGAATTGCCGGATGGATTCGAGACGTGCAGTCATATTGATGAGCAGCGCGTCTGTAACGACGAGCGCCGCCATAGCTTCTACGACGACTACGGCTCTTGGAACAATGACAGGGTCGTGTCTTCCGTGGATGGAAATTTCTGTCTCTTCTTTGGACTGGCTGACAGTTTTCTGGACAGAGGAAATGGAAGGCGTCGGCTTTACTGCCGCGCGGAAAACAATAGAAGAGCCGTCGCTGATGCCGCCGAGTACGCCGCCGGAATGATTGGTTGTTTTGCCAATCGTTCCGGTTTTTTTGATGCAGAACTCGTCATTATTTTCGCTTCCTTTGGATAAAGCCGCAGCAAAGCCGTCTCCGATTTCAAAACCTTTCACGGCTCCGATGGAAAGTATGGCTTTGGCAAGATTGGCGTCTAACTTTTCAAAGACGGGATCGCCGATTCCTGCAGGAATGCCGTCAATCCTGCATTCAATTACGCCTCCGGCAGAATCCTGATTCTTCATGCAGGATTCCAGGTATTGGCCTGCTTCCCCGGCTGCGGCAGCATCCGGCATGCAGAGCGGATTTTTGCAAATTTCTTTCGCATCGAAGGAGCGGATGCGTACGGGGCCGATGGATGTTGTGTAGGCAGTGCAGGAAATACCGAGCTGTTTTAATAATTTGGCGGCTATGGCTCCTGACGCTACGCGGCCAATGGTTTCTCTGCCGGAGGAGCGGCCGCCGCCCCGATAGTCGCGGAAGCCATATTTTGCGTCAAAAGTGTAATCCGCATGTCCCGGACGGTAATGCGAAGCAATGTCGCCATAGTCTTTTGATTTTTGATCCTGGTTGAATACGACCATGGAAATCGGAGTCCCGGTCGTTTTTCCACAGAAGACGCCGGAAAGAATTTCCACGGCGTCTGATTCTTTCCGCTGCGTGGCGTAACGGGACGCTCCCGGTTTTCTGCGGTCTAAGTAAATCTGTATATCTTCTTCGGATAAAGGCAGTCCTGCCGGACAGCCGTCAAGAACGACGCCGATGCCCTTTCCGTGAGATTCTCCCCAGGTGGTGATTTTGAAGATGTTTCCAAATGATGAACCTGCCATATGTACCTCCTAAGATGTTTTTTTGATAGTAGCACAAACGTGGGAGGTGCGCAAGGTGGAAAGCGCAGAACCAATTGAAAGTGAGAATATTGTATTTTGAATACAATTGCATTTTTTTTTCATTTATAGTAGTTTTTTATTATGTTATATGTTATAATTTATACAGCACTTCAGTCAGGGGCAGTCTGGCGCAGTCAAATAAACATAAAAATGCAGGAAAAGGAGATGGGAATTATGCTGCCGGAAATTCCAGAAAATCTTACAAAGAGAGATATGGACATTTTGCACATTTTATGGGAAGGAGAAGAGGCGATGACTGCTTCTCAAATTGTCA
>CATOKN010000104.1 GCA_951800425.1 uncultured Lachnospiraceae bacterium | reverse complement strand
TCTCAGAATATGGCGATGAATGTTTATGACAACGGATCCTTAGTAACTTCAGGACGCGCCAATGAAAATCATACGCTTGGCGTGCGTCCGGCGCTGTATCTGGATTTGAGCAAAAATACGGATCAGTGGAGCTATGCGGGGACGATTTGTTCTTTAGACGCCAGAGATATGAATCCGGTTGAGCCGTTTCATCCAATCGAAGGGGAAAAGCCGGACGGCGGGAATCAATCCGGTAATTCGGGCGGTCAGGAAGACGCTGGCACAGATAAGAAAAATTTTGTAAAAGTAAACAGGATTATGGTAAAGGGCATATCCAAAAAGATTGCCGCGGGAAAGAAAGTAAAGCTTACGGCTGATGTGGAGCCGTTTGGAGCCGCAAATAAGGCGGTCCGTTGGGAATCAGATCGTCCCGATGTCGCGACGGTAACAAGCGCCGGCATTGTAACGATGAAAAAAGGATCGGGCGGAAAATCCGTTACGATTACGGCTGTGGCCGCAGATGGAAGCGGGGTAAAAGGCGCTTACAGGATGACATCTATGAAAAAAGCCGTAAAAAAGATTTCGATTTCCGGCAAGAAAACCGTAAAGGCCGGGAAGGCGTTAAAGCTTACGGCAAAAGTTACGCCGCAGAAAAATGTAAACGCAAAGCTTGTATGGAGCAGCAGCAATAAAAATTATGCCACGGTAAACCATGCGGGCAGAGTAAAAACTTATCGGGCCGGAAAGAATAAAACCGTAAAAATCACGGCCGCGGCCGCAGACGGAAGCGGGAAGAAAAAGACAGTCACAATAAAAATCAAATAAACAAAAACATGGTTTGAGACGGGCGCATGTTTTTATTTCGGATATGGAATCTTTTGCACCGAATGTTCCTGACGGGAATATGTTATATAAGACGTATCAGATCAGAAACGGAGTGCAGTATGGAAAAAATGATTTATTTGGATCACGCGGCTACGACAAGGACTTTGCCGGAAGTGACAGAAGTGATGGAGCCATATCAGGACATTTATTATGGGAATCCCTCAACGATTTATGAATTTGGAGAAAAAAGCAGAGAAGCAATCGAATGGGCAAGGGAGATGATTGCAGGTACGATTCGTGCGCGTCCCGAAGAAATTTTTTTTACTTCGGGAGGCACGGAGTCGGATAACTGGGCGCTGAAAGAGGCCGTTCATCTGCATGAAAGCATGCATCCGGGGAGCCGCGGAAAAATTTTAACAACTCCTGTAGAGCATCATGCGATATTGAATAGCTGCGAGGAGCTAAAACAGATGGGCTGCGGCGTTTTCTTTTTGAATGTGGATGAAACCGGAAGAGTATTTCTCGCGGCTGCGGAGGAAGCGGTTTTGGAAAATGAGGACGCCTGTCTGATTTCCGTCATGTATGCGAACAATGAAATCGGGACGATTCAGCCAATTGACGAGCTGGGAAAGATGGCAAAGAGAAGAAAGATTTTGTTTCATACAGACGCCGTTCAGGCATACGGACACCTTCCTATAAATGTGCAGCGGGACAACATTGATATGTTAAGCGCCAGCGCACATAAATTTGGCGGGCCGAAAGGAGTCGGATTTCTATATATCCGAAAAGAAATCAATCTTCCGGCGTTTGTTCACGGAGGCGCGCAGGAAAGCAACCGCAGGGCCGGAACGGAAAATGTGCCGGGCATCGTGGGCATGGGAAAAGCCGCGGAGCTGGCGTATAAAAGGATGGGTATGGAAAGCCGCAGAATCCGTCATTTGCGGGATTATCTTGCTTACCGGATTTTACGGGAAATTCCGGATGTAAAGATGACGGGAAATCGAAAATACAGGTTATCCAACAACGCCAGCTTTTGTTTTCGGGGAATTACCGGGGAAGCGGCGGCGATTCTTTTGGACACTCAGGGAATCTGCGTATCTTCCGGTTCCGCGTGTTCGACGGGAAGTCTGGAAGATTCTCATGTGCTTGCCGCAATCGGCATAGAAAGCGAATGGGCGCAGGGCGCGCTTCGTATAACGCTTGGAGCGGAGAACACAAAAGAAGAAATGGATTACGTAGTTGAGAAAGTGAAGATGGTGGTTGCGGATATGAGAGGGATGCGGTAGAATAGTGATTGCATTCGCCGTAATCTTTGCTGCGGCACAGAATGCGGATGACAAGCCAAATTTAAACAGAGGGAAATTTTAAATGGAAACAAAGAGAAAAAAAGTCGTGGTAGGCATGTCCGGAGGAGTCGATTCCTCCGTGGCGGCCTATCTTTTAAAAGAACAGGGGTATGAGGTGATCGGCGTGACAATGCGGCTCTGGCAGGAAAAGGGCAGGGAAGCGGAGGCAGAAGAAAGGGAATGCTGTTCCTTAAGCGCGGCAGAAGACGCAAGGCGGGTTGCGGAGAAAATCGGCATTCCATTTTACGTAATGAATTTTGCGGAAGATTTTAAGCGCTCGGTTGTGGATTATTTTGTAGAAGAGTATATATGCGGAAGAACGCCGAATCCCTGCATCGCGTGTAATCGCTATGTAAAGTGGGAGGCGCTTTTTCGCCGCAGCATGGAGATTGGAGCAGATTATATCGCAACCGGGCATTATGCAAAGGTTGTAAAAAGAGAAAACGGAAGATATGCTGTGGCCGCTTCAAAAACAGAAAAGAAAGATCAGACGTACGCGCTGTATCAATTGACGCAGGAGCAGCTCTCCCATACGCTGATGCCGGTAGGGGAGTATGAAAAGGAAGAAATTCGTGCCATTGCAGAAAAAATAGGACTTCAAACGGCAGACAAGCCAGACAGCCAGGAAATTTGCTTTATTCCGGACCATGATTACGCCGGGTTTGTGCTTCGCATGGCAAGAGAAAGAATGCCGAAAGCAGGAAATTTTGTGACGAAAGCCGGAGAAATTCTGGGAGAGCATAAGGGAATTGCCCATTATACCATCGGGCAGCGCAAGGGATTGAACCTGGCTTTGGGAAAGCCTGTTTTTGTCACTGAAATCCGGCCGGAAACGAATGAAGTGGTGATCGGAGAGGGAGAGGAAGTGTTTGCAAAAGAATTTATTGCAGATCGGATTCATTTTATGGGCGTGCCTGAAATAAAAGACGGCATGCGGTTTCGGACAAAAATCCGTTATGCGCATAAAGGGGCGATGGCGTCTTTATATCAGGCGTCCCAGGAAAAAATCCGTTTTGTGTTTGACGAGCCGCAGCGTGCCATTACGCCAGGACAGGCCGCTGTTTTTTATGACGAAGACTGTGTTGCCGGGGGAGGCGTTATTTTATAAAAAACGGGCTTTCTTTTCTGAAAAACCGTATAATGCGTAAAACCCGCTTCCGTTAATATCTGGTAAATTCTGTGAAAATCATACGCGACGTGTTCCGGCGCATGCGCGTCGGAGCCTATGGTTAAAATCTCGCCGCCAAGCTCGCGGTATCGCTTTATAATGTCTTCCGTCGGGTTTGGATGGTTCAGGCCATATTTAAAGCCCGCCATATTCATTTCGATTCCTTTACCTTTTGCAATCAGGACGCGTAAAATTTCATCAATTACATCTTTAAATTTTTCATAGGAATAATACGCGTTCTTATTCGGGCCATAGCGGACGACATAGTCAATATGTCCATAGACGTCGAAATTATCAAATACCTCCAAATTTTCAAGGATGGATGTAAAATACTCAAGATAAGCCGCGTCTTCTGTTTTCCCGATATAAAGTTCCGGATAGTAAGGATCGAATCCATGAACGACGTGAGAAGATCCAATCACCTGATCAAACTCTGCCGAGGACAAAAAAGCGTCGTAGCGGTCTTTTAAATGGGGCTGCAGACCAAGCTCCACGCCGATATGAACCGAAATCCTGCTTTTGTATCGTGCCGCAAGAGGAGTTAAGACTTTAAAATATTCGTTTGGATCAAAATGAAAAGGCGTTGGTCCCGGATAGTCCCAGTCAATATGGTCGGTAAAGCAAATGCCGTCGAGATTGTTTTGGATGGCGGATAAAATCATGTCCTCCGGTTTGGCCTTGCTGTCTCCGGAGAATCTGCAGTGCATATGCGTATCCCAATACATGGAAAGGCCTCCTTTTTTCTTGTATCAGCTTTTTATTCTTCGGCAAAGCATTTTGCAATCGCGCGTCCTACGCCGTCGTTGTTACAGGAAGCTGTGACAAAATCGCAGACGGCCTTGATGCCGTCTTCCGCGTTTCCCATTGCAACGGAATATCCTGCCGTCTGCAATACATCCAGATCATTTTCGCTGTCTCCAATCGCCATGGAATCTGTCAGCGGAATCTGCAAATAGTCGCAGAGGAAGCGAAGTCCCGTGCCTTTTGTTACGCCGGCCTTTGTAAATTCCAGATTATGGTAGCCGCCGCATACGACATGAATATCCGGACGGCTCGTCAGGAATTGCTTTGTCTCTTCTCTGTCGATGAATGCGCCGTCGGACTCCTGCTCAAAAGTAAGCGTAACCTTTTGCAGCGACAGGCGGTTTTTCTGAAGGTAGCCGGCAAGGTCGCCGACCTGGTTTCTCGTTGTTAAAATATAATTTTTTACGGATTCCGGAAGAATTCGTGAATGACGTATAATCTGGAACGTGGAGCTTTGGGCGTAGGCGTCTCCATGGATAAAAGCGTCGAGATGCAAATGACGTTCTTTCAAAGAAAGGCAGATTTGCGCGGCTGTTTCAGAATCAATGGCATTTTCGAAAAGGCATTCTTTGTCCGCGATGCGATAAACAGCGGCGCCGTTTGCAGTAATGGCATACGCGATGCCAAGTTCTTCTGCCGCGTCAAACGGAAGGCCTGTAAACGGGCGTCCGGTGGAAATGACGATTGCGGTTCCCCTCCCGGCGGCTTTGCGTATTTGTTCTTTGGTGTAAGGCGTAATTTCTCCCGTGCTGGAAAAAAGCGTTCCATCTAAATCCAGGGCAATGATTTTAGGGTTAAACATAACATTCCTCCTGTCTTTTTTCTGATTTTTCTGGCCTGTTCGGCATTTTGCCAAGTATAACACAATATTTTTGTAAATAAAAGAAAATTTTCATAAACTAAAGGGAAAGGCTTGTTTTTTTAGAAAAAATTGGTTAAAATAATAACAGGTTGGGCGAAGGCCCCGAAAAATTTAAAATTCTAGGAGGAATTAAGAATGGCAGTAAGAGTAGCAATCAATGGATTTGGCCGTATCGGCCGTCTGGCATTCAGACAGATGTTTGGAGCAGAAGGATATGAAGTAGTGGCAATCAACGATTTAACAAGCCCGGCAATGTTGGCGCACTTGTTAAAATACGATTCTTCTCAGGGCAAATATGAATTAGCAGACAAAGTAACTGCTGGAGAAGATTCCATTACCGTTGACGGACAGGAAATTAAAATCTACGCATTTCCGGATGCCAACAACTGCCCTTGGGGTGAATTGAAAGTTGACGTTGTTTTAGAGTGTTCCGGTTTCTATACAAGCAAAGCAAAAGCTCAGGCTCATATCAATGCCGGCGCTCGCAAGGTTGTTATTTCCGCTCCGGCTGGAAATGATCTTCCTACCATCGTTTACAACACCAACCACGAGACATTAAAAGCTGAAGATACAATTATTTCAGCAGCTTCCTGTACGACAAACTGCCTCGCTCCTATGGCAGACGCATTGCATAAATACGCTCCGATCCAGTCCGGAATCATGGTTACCATCCATGCTTACACAGGCGATCAGATGACTCTTGACGGACCTCAGAGAAAAGGCGATTTGAGAAGATCCCGCGCAGCAGCGGTAAATATCGTTCCAAACAGCACGGGCGCAGCAAAAGCAATCGGCCTTGTAATTCCGGAATTGAACGGCAAATTAATCGGTTCCGCACAGCGTGTTCCGACTCCGACAGGTTCTACCACAATCTTAACGGCAGTTGTAAACAAAGCTGACGTTACCGTTGACGGCATCAACGCAGCAATGAAAGCAGCTGCAAATGAATCTTTCGGATACAACGAAGACGAAATCGTATCTTCCGACATCGTTGGAATGAAATTCGGTTCTTTATTCGATGCTACGCAGACGATGGTAAGCAAGGTATCTGACGATCTGTATGAAGTTCAGGTTGTTTCATGGTATGACAACGAGAACAGCTACACATCTCAGATGGTTCGTACAATCAAATACTTCTCAGAGTTAGCATAATTGAAAAACAATGCACGGCAGACAGCTTTTTTGACGACAGGCTGCCAGAGTGTGTAAAGACTCAGAAAAGGGGTCCGGTCTGTTTGGGCCGGATCCTTTTTATTAAAATGCTTTGGGCAAATGCCTGTGCCGGGCATTTGCCGAATTGTAAAATAAGAAGGAGGACATGACCCATGTCATTAAACAAAAAATCAGTAGATGATATTAACGTAAAAGGCAAACGCGTCCTGGTAAGATGTGATTTTAACGTACCGTTAAAAGATGGAAGCATTACGGACGAAACGCGTATCAAAGCTGCGCTTCCGACTATCCAGAAGTTAATTGCAGACGGCGGCAAAGTAATTCTTTGCTCCCATCTTGGAAAAGTAAAGAACGGACCGAATGAAGG
>CATOKN010000103.1 GCA_951800425.1 uncultured Lachnospiraceae bacterium | reverse complement strand
ATTTTCCACAATAAGGACTTCGTTTCCAATTTCTCTGGAGGGACGAAAATCAATGTAGGGATATTTTCGGCTGGAAGGGCGAATTTCGTCCAGCTGGATTTTTTCAAGCGCGCGTTTTCTGGAGGTTGCCTGTTTGGATTTGGAGGCGTTTGCGGAAAAACGCGAAATAAATTCCTGAAGCTCTTTGATTTTTTCTTCTTTTTTCTTGTTGGCTTCTTTCATTTGTTTGATTAAAAGCTGGCTGGACTCATACCAGAAATCATAGTTTCCGGCATAAAGCTGGATTTTTCCATAGTCAATATCCGCAATATTGGTACAGACTTTATTCAGGAAATAACGGTCGTGGGATACGACGATTACAGTGTTTTCGAAATTGATCAAAAACTCTTCCAGCCAGGCGATGGCGTCTAAATCCAAATGGTTGGTAGGCTCGTCAAGAAGAAGAATGTCGGGGTTTCCAAACAGAGCCTGGGCGAGCAGGACTTTGACCTTTGAAGCTCCCGGGAGGTCTTTCATTTCCAGGCTGTGTTCTTCCGTGGGGATGCCCAGTCCGTTCAGCAGCGCTGCCGCGTCGCTTTCCGCGTTCCAGCCGTCCATATCGGCAAATTCCGCTTCCAGTTCGCTGGCGCGTATGCCGTCTTCGTCAGAAAAATCTTCTTTCATATAGATGGCGTCTTTTTCTTTCATAATGTCATACAGGCGACTGTTTCCCATAATGACCGTATCCAAAACGGTAAACTCATCATATTTGAAGTGATCCTGCTGTAAAAAGGAAAGACGCTGGCCGGATGTAATGACGACGTCGCCATTGGTCGGTTCCAACTGACCGGACAATATTTTGAGAAAAGTAGATTTTCCCGCTCCATTGGCGCCGATTAAGCCATAACAGTTTCCTTCTGTAAATTTGATGTTGACTTCTTCGAATAGAGCCTTTTTGCCGAGTCTCAGAGTAACATTATTTGCACTTATCATTGTAACACCTCTGTTTTCAAATTTTCTCATAAAATGCATCCCCAGGATAAGGGGACCCTTTTATTATACATAAAAAGCTTTTTTTTTCAAGAAAAATAACGGCTGAACGAAAAAGAAGAGGCAGATTTTTGTCCAATTATCTGAAATATTTTGGAAATAATTCTTTGAATCGGAAGGCAAACGTGATATGATGAAACTATAAGAAATCTATAAAGGAGGAATTTGATATGGCAATTTTAGTAACAGGAGGCGCAGGTTATATTGGCAGCCATACTTGCGTAGAACTGTTAAACGCGGGATATGAGGTGGTTGTATTAGACAACCTTTCCAATTCCAGTGAAAAATCTTTAGAGCGCGTGAAGCAGATTACAGGGAAAGAAGTAAAGTTTTACAAAGGAGATATTTTAGACCGCGATATTTTGAAAAAAGTTTTGGAATCGGAAACGATTGAAAGCTGCATTCATTTTGCAGGTTTAAAGGCAGTCGGAGAATCGGTTGCAAAGCCCTGGGAATATTATAATAATAATATTACCGGAACGCTTACTCTGGTTGACGAAATGCGCAATCATGGATGTAAAAACATTATTTTCTCTTCTTCCGCGACGGTCTATGGCGATCCGGCGATGATTCCGATTACGGAAGAATGTCCAAAGGGGACATGCACCAATCCGTATGGATGGTCGAAATCCATGCTGGAGCAGATTTTAAGCGATATGCAGAAAGCAGATCCGGAATGGAACGTAATTTTGCTTCGTTACTTCAATCCGATTGGAGCCCATAAGAGCGGCCTGATTGGAGAAAATCCAAACGGCATTCCAAATAATTTAATGCCGTACATTACGCAGGTTGCCGTTGGCAAGTTAAAAGAGCTGGGCGTATTTGGCGATGATTACGATACGCCGGACGGTACCGGCGTCAGGGATTATATCCATGTCGTAGATTTGGCTAACGGACATGTAAAGGCGCTGGACAAGCTGAAACAGAATGTAGGGCTTGGCATTTACAATCTTGGAACGGGTACCGGATACAGCGTTCTTGACATTGTGAAAAATTTCGAGGCGGCCACAGAAGTGAATATTCCTTATGCAATTAAGCCCAGAAGGCCGGGCGATATTGCAACCTGCTATTCTGACGCCACAAAGGCGAAAGAAGAGCTTGGATGGACGGCGCAGTACGGAATTAAGGAAATGTGCGCAGACGCCTGGAATTGGCAGAAAAATAATCCGAACGGGTATGATGACGCACCATAAAGTTAAGGGCATGAAATCAAAGACGCTGCCTGAGATGAAAGGCAGTCTGCAATAAATTAAAATAAAATAAAAAAAGTACTTGCAATATGAGAATGGGTGTGGTATAGTAATAAACGGTTCATGGTCCGTTGGTCAAGCGGTTAAGACGCCGCCCTCTCACGGCGGAAACAGGGGTTCGATTCCCCTACGGACTGTTCTGTTTATTATTTAAACAGCCCAACCCGAAAATGCTAGAAACCTTGATTGACAGGGTTTGTAGCATTTTTTCTTTTTATAAAAGTTTATACATGGCATTCTTTGACAATTCAAGAAGGACTTTGCACTTAAGAGGGGGATCTGGTATAATGAATTTTATGGAAAGATTAAGGAAAACAAAAGAAAAAGGGGGAGATGTTTATGTATGGAACATGGTGGTCTTTGGTTCCGCCGGTTGTGGCAATACTGCTGGCGCTGATTACCAAAGAGGTATATAGTTCGCTGTTTTGCGGCGTACTGCTGGGGGCGTTGTTTACGGCGGGCTTTCAGCCCTGGGAGACGTTTGAGACGTTGTTTACGACGATGACGGGAAGCATGAATCTTAATATCATCATCTTTGACGTTTTGCTTGGTATGATTATCGTGCTGATGGCTCAGTCCGGAGGCTCTGCGGCCTATGGAAACTGGGCGAGTAAAAGGATTAAAAGCAAAAGGTCGTCTTTGTTTGCAACGATGGGGCTTGGAGTTTTGATTTTCGTGGACGACTATTTTAATTGTCTGACGGTTGGATCCGTTATGCGTCCGGTTACGGACAAGTATAAAGTTTCGAGAGCGAAGCTGGCATATATTATTGATGCGACGGCTGCTCCCATCTGTATCATTGCTCCGATTTCAAGCTGGGCGGCGGCAGTAAATTCATATGTGCCAAAAGATAGTTCGCTGACGGGATTCCAGTTATTTTTAAGGACGATTCCGTATAATCTTTATGCGCTTCTTACAATTGGCATGGTCTTTCTTATCATTGCGTGGAATTTTGATTTTGGCCTTATGAAAAAGCATGAAATGAATGCGGTGAACGGAGATTTGTTTACATCCGGCAAAGAAGAATTTGAATCTATGCAGGAAGATAAGAATGTCAATCCAAACGGAAAAGTAATGGATCTTGTGCTTCCGGTTGCGGTGCTGATTGCATCTGCTGTTTTTGGTATGATTTATACCGGATTTTTGGGCGGCGCAAAGAATGTGATTGATGCGTTTGCAAACTGTGACGCAGAAATGAGCCTGATTTTTGGAACGACGGTAACGGTTCTTTTTATGGCGGCTCTTTATTTGCCAAGAAAAGTTATTTCTTTTCATAAGTTTATGCAGGCGCTTGCAGAAGGGGCGAAGCTGATGATGCCCGCCATTTTGATTCTGACTTTTGCCTGGACGTTAAAAGGAATGGGAGATAATCTTGGAATTGCAGAATTTGTAAAAGGGCTCGTTGGGACAAGCATGACGGCAAGTGCGGTTATTCCGGCCGTAATGTTTGGCATTGCATTGTTTCTTGGTTTTTCTACAGGGACCTCCTGGGGGACGTTTGCAATTTTGGTGCCGATTGTCGTAAATATGTATGCGTCAAACGATGAAGAAATGATGATTATCGCTGTTTCCGCTGTATTAGCCGGAGCAGTTTGCGGCGATCATGTATCTCCGATTTCCGACACAACGATTATGTCTTCAGCAGGAGCCCAGAGCAATCATATCAACCATGTACAGACGCAGATGCAGTATGCGATGATTGTCGCTGTTATCTGTGCGGTTGGATATGTCATTGCCGGAATCAGCAAGAGCTGGGCAGTTTCTCTTGGGGCTTCGGCAGTAATTTTGTTCGTGGTTCTTCTGGCGCTTAGAAAGAAAAGCGAAAGCAGGTCAAATGCATGAAAAAATTAATACGGGCGCCCTACATAGATCAGACGAGGAAGTATCCGACGGGCTGCGAGAGTGTTTCGGCGGTTATGCTGCTTCAATATCTGGGCGTATCTGTTACGGTAGAGGAGTTTATAGAACATTATCTGGAAAAAGAGACGGTAGAGGAAAGGGAGGGCCGGCTGTATGGGCCGGACCCTTTCCGGTATTTTGCGGGAAATCCTTATGACGCTCAGTCGTTTGGCTGCTATGCTCCCGTTATCGTTCGGGCTTTGAATCAGGCATTTTCAGAAAAAGGGGCAAATTTGTCCGCCGTTGACATTACGGGAATGCCAATGGCGGATATAATAAAAAGCTTTCTGGATCAGGATATGCCGGTGATATTTTGGGCCAGTATTGATTTGAAAAAGACGGTAATCGGACCAAAATGGAAATTGCCAAACGGTTCTGAATTTACGTGGATTTCCAACGAACATTGTATGCTTCTCGTAGGATATGATGAAGCGTCGTACTATTTCAATGATCCCTGGCATAATCATGGATGTATCGCTTATCCCAAAAAGCTGACGGAAGAAAGGCACAAAGAGCAGAGAGAGCTGGCTGTTTCTGTTTTTTGCACGGGCAGCGGGCGATGAAATGAATTTGGTTTTATAGGTGAATATGCGTTTTTTGGCTGTTATCTTGTAGATAACAGCATTTTTTTGCTCTTATTTTTCTTAAAAAATCAAAAACAATCATAAAAAGTCAAAACTGTGCAAATTATACAAAGAATTACTTGGTATTTTGTGGAATAGTTTGATTGACTTTGATTGAATTTGCATGTAAAATGCAATCATCAAAGAAAACAGAGAAAAAGGAGGAGATGAAATGATTTACACGGTTACGTTTAATCCATCGTTGGATTACATCGTTTCGGTGGAGGGATTTCAGTTGGGGCTTACAAACCGGACCAGTTCAGAATTGCTGCTTCCGGGAGGAAAAGGGCTGAATGTTTCCATGGTGCTTGGGAATCTGGGGATTGAAAATACGGCGCTTGGATTTACGGCCGGGTTTACGGGAGACGAAATCATACGTCTGGCCCGGGCGATGGGGGTGAAAACAGATTTTATTTCCATTGAGAACGGAATGTCGAGAATTAATGTAAAATTAAAATCAATCGATGGAACAGAAATTAATGGAAGCGGTCCGGACATTGACGAAGAGGCGGTAGCAAAACTGATGCGGAAGCTGGACGGACTTGGGAGCGGAGACGTTTTGGCGCTTGCCGGAAGCATTCCGTCTTCTATGCCGGACGATATGTATCGGAGAATTATGGAGCGGTTAAAGGATAAAAATGTCCTGACCGCGGTGGACGCCACGAAAGATTTGCTGCTGAACGTACTGGAATATCGGCCGTTCCTGGTTAAGCCGAATAATCACGAGCTGGGAGAAATATTTGGGACTGAGCTTAAGACGAGGGAGTCGGTCATTCCTTATGCGAAAAAATTAAAAGAGATGGGAGCGGCCAATGTTCTGGTATCCATGGCGGGAGAGGGAGCCGTGCTTGTAGCGGAAAGCGGAGAAGTTTTTTTGGCTCCCGCGCCCAAAGGGACCCTGATCAACGCGGTTGGAGCCGGGGACTCCATGGTGGCCGGATTTCTTGCCGGCTGGCTTGAAAAAAGAGATTATCGCTATGCGTTTTATATGGGCGTTGCGGCCGGAAGCGCCAGCGCGTTTTCCGAACGGCTGGCAACAAAGCCGGAAATTGAAAACATTTATCGTCAGGCGACGAATCAATAAGGAGGAGAAGAGATGAGAATCACAGATTTGTTAGATAAACGGAGCATTTCTTTGAGCGGGAAGCCCAAAAACAAAAACGAAGCGCTCGACCAGATGGTGGAGCTTATGGCAAAGAGTGGAAAGATTCGGGATAAGGAAGCTTATCGAAAGCAGGTGTATGAAAGAGAAGAAGAAAGCACGACGGGCATCGGAGAGGGGATTGCGATTCCGCATGGTAAATGCGACGCGGTTGCAAAGCCGGGACTTGCCGCCATGGTTGTAAAAGACGGCGTGGATTTTGACGCGTTGGACGGCGAGCCAGTCAGCCTGATTTTTCTGATTGCAGCTCCCGATACGGAAGATAATGTGCATCTTGACGTTTTGAGCAAATTGTCTGTGCTTATGATGGAGGAGGAATTTTCCGATTCTTTGCGCAATGCCGGTTCCGTGGAGGAATTTCTTGCCATTATAGACAAAGCGGATGAAGAAAAAAAGAGCATTGACGAGAGGCTTTCGGATACGAACTGCGCAAACGCTTCAGCCGTTAAAATTCTGGCAGTTACGTCGTGTCCGACAGGAATCGCCCATACCTATATGGCAGCGGAGGGGATTGAAAAAGCGGCAAAAGCCAGGGGATGCTTTATAAAGGTGGAGACGAGAGGATCCGGCGGTG